>JBPOJG010000279.1:0-18924 GCA_052033835.1 Spirochaetota bacterium | reverse complement strand
GAAAAATCAATCAAAGTAAAAATAGGAGAAAACTGAATGAAACAAATACTCTCACGAATCTTGGCAATGGCAATATTTTTCGCTCCTGCCTTATCGGTAATGGCCCAAGCCCCTTCCCAAATTGTGCCTGCGGCTCAATACTATCAAGGCGGTCAGGAAGCAATGTATAAATTCAAGGACAGATTCAAGTTTATCAACGCAGGGATTAATTCTCACCTGGCATATAATTTATTCATAAGACTGGATAAGGTGATAAAATGCAGCCCGGCAAAGATCACCATTTTGATCGGAACCAATGACGTTAATTCATCACTCAGCGAGTAGGTGCAAATATGATTTCAGATTTAATTTCCGAATTTCTGAATTCGGAAAAATGATTTTAATCTGTTCTTGATCTTGCAAAAAACCATTAAAAGAAGGTTGCCTAAATTGAAAGGACTCTGAATGATTGTTCCAGACAGCACCTTCCGAAGCCCTTTATTCAGTATACAAAAGCATTGCACTTAACAGTTGAATCTGTGAATTACTTTGAATGGTATGCTGTCAGATCAGATGACAAAGGAAGAATTGTATGTCAAAAAAAATTGGAATTTTAGGTTCAGGTTCTGTCGCGCAGATATTAGCCGGCGGATTTATTAAATATGGCTATGAAGTAAAGATGGGAACTCGTGACCCCAAAAAATTAGATGAGTTCCTTCAGAAGAATTCCGGCAAGATTTCTGTCGGATCATTTCAGGAAGCCAGTGCATTCGGAGAGATTGTGGTGCTTGCCGTAAAAGGAAGTGCAGCGAAGTCATTGGTAGAACAAATTAAAGATAGTTTAACGGGAAAGGTGGTCATTGATCCGACAAACCCGATTGCTGACATTCCGCCAGTGGATGGAGTGTTGAATTTTTTTTCCAATATCAACCTGTCTCTTATGGAAGAGCTGCAGACTTCAGCACCTAAGGCTCATTTCGTTAAAGCATTCAGTTGTATTGGCGGTCATTTTATGGTCAATGCAGATTTTAACGGTGTCAGACCTTCTATGTTCATCTGCGGAAACGACACTCATGCCAAAGGTGAAGTGACTCAAATCGTCCACCAATTTGGATTTGATGTTGAAGATATGGGATCAGCAGTTTCTGCAAGAGCCATCGAACCTCTTTGTATGCTTTGGTGTATTCCCGGCCTAAAAAACAACAGTTGGTCGCATGCATTTAAACTGCTGAAAAAATAATGATTTTTTACTGCCTTAGTGAGCGACTTTCATGATTAACTCACGGGGTTGTGTAAAAAGGTTTTAAGCTTTTACACAACCTCTGATTAACAGCCGCTGTGCTCTGAAATCTATTTACCAAACATATTATCCAAAATTTTATCATATCTTTCATCAGAAATTCCGAAGAGCTCCAGAAGATAATCAATAAATTCCTGTTCCTCATCCACAACTTTTCCGTCGGAGGCCACCACTAATACTGCGGTCATCAGGGCTCCTTCTTTCAAGGGCTGATTTGTAAGAACTTCAGCAGATGAATTCACTAAAGTGCCCAGTCCTTCTTCCTTGCCGATTTTCACTATCTTGTCAATGAGAGCCTTAAACTGATCTTCCGAATATTCTTTCAATGCTTCTATTTTCTGAAGCACCGCCAGCAGTGATTCCGTTTCAATATCTTCAATGATTCCGTCCGCAGCAACAGCGACTAATCCTACTGCAACGATTGCTTCGACTGGACTGAGAGGTTTTTCTGTTTTCTTCTGGCCTTTTGAAATTTTTCTAGCCATATATTGCTCCTGCAGTTTATTATTTTCGGATTCCGTATAGAATGAACTCCTCAGCCAAGCTCCATATATCTTTTCAGTTTGTCCAGAAGTTTTGCTTCATCCTTGCTGATCGGATCACCGAAACCGAACCAGCCTTCTTTTGCAGCACTGGCTGTTTCATAAGCAACTTTATAAACTGCCTCTTTAAATTCTTTTGTGTCATTCAGATTCTTGCTCACTGCAATTTTTCCTGCAATCATCGGGATGATGGCAAACACAGCAGAAAACATTCTGAGTCCGCCTTCTTTGCTGAAAGTCTCCTCAAATATCTTTTCAATTGCCGGATCTTCAAAGTATTTCTTCATCTCGGGCGCTCTGTTTTCCACATCATTGTTCATTTCATCTGCAGTTCTGTTCAGATCTTCAAGTGCTTTGACATCATCTAAAATTTTAAATGAATTCTGAATCAGTTCATTCGAAGGATGTTCAGCAGAAACTTTTTTCAGTATATCCTTCAGTCCTTTCATTTCCTTGATTGTGGAAAGAGGGTTTGTCAGTACATTGTCTGCAAAAACTACAGCACAAGCTACAGAAACTGGAGCTATTGCTATATAGTTCCATTCATTTTCGGTAAAGTTTGATTTGATATCGCTCATATCCGGCAATATTCATTTCTATTCAGACTTTGTCAAGTCCGGAAAGACTTTGTATAGGAAAAGGAACCGGAAAAATCACAGTCTTTCAGCGGAGATTTTCTTAATGCAGTACATTCATTTCATTACATTCCTGAAATGAGGATACTGCAGATATCCGAAAATCTGCAGAGCGGAAAGCCCGGTGCTCAGAATTTCTTCTGAACTGATCGTCCGGTTTCTTTTCACCGTTTTTGAGTTGCCTCGACAGTCTAATGCTTTACCGTTAAGCTACATCTTTGCAGATGACCGGATTCGAACCGGTGCTCCTTAGAGTTGCGGTTTTCCCCAAGTGACCAAATATACGTTCA
This sequence comes from Spirochaetota bacterium, assembly GCA_052033835.1. Taxonomy (GTDB): domain Bacteria; phylum Spirochaetota; class Leptospiria; order Leptospirales; family Leptospiraceae; genus DAORDI01. The sequence continues at coordinate 16,178 of JBPOJG010000279.1, read as the reverse complement.
GACAAAGTCTGCCGCAATGCCGGAAAACAGAGATCCTGACTCAGATCAAAAAAAGTATACCCGCAAAAATAGATTGCGGATTGACAGTACGTTTTGTAAAGAGAAAAAATGAATTATCAATGGAGTCGTAAAAAAATAAGTTCATTAAGAAATAAGGACGATAGTCCCTTGAACCCCCGGTAGGGTTATAACTCAGCTCGCGAAGCGAGCTGCCAAACAGCAGTAAGTTGTTGAAAATTGTCTTAATTACATTTCCAATTCAGTGCCGGCGAAAGCTCACATACGAAAGACTGATTTTGGATTGGATACAACTGCCCGCCTCATACTGAGTATATAAAAAATAATGATAGTAAATAAATATACTGTCCCGAACAGAAGTATTCTGAAGAACGGGAATGAAAAATTGATCTTCAGGAAATATTCAGTGAATATCCAGCAGGAGACTGATGAAAGCACAAGAGCAGTGAAAAATGTGAAAAAAGAAAAAAGTGCTGCCTCAGTCAGAATGACTTTTTTCAGAAATCCGTCCCCTGCCCCGCTGACTTTCAGAAGTGCAAAAGAAACGATCTTTTCTTTGAGCTGCAGAAAAAGTGCCGAGGTCAAAAGAAGCAGACTGCAGGCAAGGATGAGCCCTGTCATCAGTTCTGCAATTCCTGCGACTCTTTCAATCAGAACATTCACTCGGCTCAGAGTTTTCTCAGCATCATATACAGACACATTCGGGCAGAGCCTGATCAGTTCCTTCTGAAACTGGTATCTTTTTTCATTATCCGGTATATACATTGAGCTGATGATGTAAGAGGGAGCCCCCTCCAGAACTCCGGGAGAAAAAAGCACAACCACATTGGGCTTCATATCCGCCCAGTTGACAATTCTTGTATTTGTGAATTTTCCGGATATTTCCGTTCCCTGCACATTGAATGTCAGTTCATCTCCCAGATTCACTTTCAATGCCTTCGCAAAGTCCTTTTCAATGGAGACTTCGGGATATCCCTCATTTCTCCAGAATTTTCCTTCCGCAAGTTCTTCTGTGTCGTACAGTTTTTCTCTGTAAGTGAGGAAGTATTCTCTGCTTCTCGCAAGCGATCTCCAGTCTCTTTTTCTGGAATCGGATTCCATACTGTCTTTTTTGACGGGAAGACCGTTGATCTTTACTAGTCTTGCACCGGATACAGGCATATCGTATCTGACTTCATGCGGGAGATTTTTTAATGCAGAATCGAGTGCATCCTTCTGGTCTGTCTTCAGATCAGTCACAAATACGTTCGCTTTCTTTCCTTTGAAATTCCATCCTCCCAGATTCAGAAGATTCTCTTTGACTGTGTAGGTAAGAAGGAGAAGAATCACAGCTGAGGCCGCTCCGACAATTTTCAGAAGATCCCCTGCCCCCGGTCTGAAAAAATTCAAGAGTCCAATGTCAGCAGAATTCTGCATTCCTTTATGGAATATTTTATCATGAATAAGTTTTAATAAAAAATACGATATCAGAATCAGAACAGGCAGAGCAAGAAGGGAGACGCAGAGAATCATTGCCTTGATCCAGTCCCTGGACTGAATGTATGCAATTCCGAAAAAGCAGAATGCCAGAAAAAGATAATAGAGCGCAGAGGAAAGTCCGGGCCTTCGAACTCCTGCAAGTGCGCCGCCCTTCAGTATCGCTGCAGGTTTCTGTCTGTAAAAATTCCAGGCTGACTCTGTGCTGACAACTGCAGGAATCACGATGCCTGAGAGTATACCCAGTATCACACTTTCCAGAGTCAGTGCCGGTTTTATTTTTGCGAGAAGATCAGAACCCGTAATGTCCGGAATGAGAAACTGAAAATAGTAGGCAGTGAGAATTCCCGGAATGATTCCCAGAACCGAAAGAATCAGAAACTCAGCAGCAAAGGAGGAAATGAGGATTCCGTTTCCGTAACCGAGGCATTTCAGAACTGCTGTTTCAATATTCTTGGACTCTATTCTTTCCCTTGCAGTCAGATAAATGGAAATTGCACCTATAAAAAATGCAAAATATCCCAAAAGGGATAAAAAGTCAAAAGTGCTTTCAATGAATTTCTGCGAGCCGGAGCCTACTTCAGTATTCTCATACAGAATCAGATCCTTTTCCGCGAAATCCTTGAAATGCATCTCCTTGAATTTTTTTGCGGATACTGTGTCAGGAAGGCTGATATAGGCATAATATCTGATCCTGCTTCCTCTGGATTCAAGACCTGTCTCTTCCAGAGCCTCATATTGAAATAAGGATGACGGAGACATTGAACTGAAGTTTCCGATCGTGGCCGGCTCTGCCTTGATAAACCCCGCCAGAATAAAGACAGAGTTCCCCAGATTGACCTCATCACCGATTTTCAGTTTCAGATTTTCGGCAAGTTTTTCATCCAGAAGGATTTCCTCCTGACTCAGTTCATAATATGCATTCGGAGGATCTGTATGTATGCTTCCGTACAGAGGATACCCTTTTTCAGCAGCCTTCACTGTACTGAGTACAGTTTCTGAATAGTCAGAATTGCCGAGCATTGAATTGAATATTACGTTTCTCTTATATACTGCGCCTGCAGGAATTTTCTCCGAAAGAAATTTTTCTTTTTCACCTGAAATTCTTTCTACAGACTCAACGATCAGATCAGCTCCGATCAGATTTCGAGATTCAGAATGTATGCTTTTCAGAAGATTCTGCTTGTAAGAATTGACTCCGATGCTTCCTGCAGTCCCCAGTGCAACGGCCAAAACAAGACGCAGGGCGCTTCCTTTATTGCCGACGATTTCCCTTCTTACTGTCTGAAGAATCCACGAAATTTTTGAAAACATACTCATGATGTGATGAATTCAAAGCACAAGTTTTTCCTCAAGAGAAATTTTATTCTGCTTTTTAAGGAAATCAAGACATTCTAAATATACAAAGTCTCGACACTCACCCTTTATTCACAGATAACCCATCTGAGAAGCCTTTATCATCAGTTCTACACGGTTACTGACGTGCAGTTTTTTATAAATATTATTGATATGCTTTCTTACTGTTCCATCCGAAATGTTCAGCTGATCAGCAATCTTCTGGATTTTCATTCCTGCGATAATAAGTTCTAATACTTGTTTTTCCCTATGACTTAGAGAGTCACCGGTAGGAATCAGGCGCGATCGGAAAAAATGCAGGATTCTCATTCCGATAGAAGGAGACATTACTGAACCCTCATTCATTATTACTTCTATGCTTTGTTTCAGATCCTTCAATTCACTTTTCCAGACATAACCGTTTGCACCGGACAGCAGTGCCTGAAAGATCGTGTCATCCGATGATATTCCAGAGATTACCAATATTTTTAAAAGAGGAAATTTCTCTTTTACAAATTTGATTAAATCTATGCCGTTCATATCAGGAAGTCCAATATCAACAAGCAGTATATCCAGATTCTGAAGGATTGTATCTTTGGAGCAATCTTCTGCACTTTTCCAGATATATACAGCTTCACATTCAGAAAGCTCCTCTTTTAAAAGGTTTCTGAAGGTTTCCTCATTCTCAACTATACCAATTTTATACTGTGAATCCATACGATATTCATCCATTATGCATACTTTCTGCAGAAATGCAATACGCAGAACAGCGTATTTTTTTCAGTGACAGCCATATTCAGTTTCCCGGTTACTGTTTGCATAAGATTTGGGCTTTATCCGGATAACGGAAAGTAAAATCGTGCATGAAAAATTTTCATATCGTCACAGTAAACAGAATAGCCGCCAATTTCAAAAAGTCTGTTTTCAATGTTTTTCCTGCCGTTTCCTGATCCCTTATAATCGATTGTATAATTTGTAGAACTGATCATCTCTAAACACAGATTCTGTTTTCTCTGAAAAAACCTCCATTCAGACAGACCGGAACCATATTTCAGATCATTTGTCGCATTTTCCTGTGAAACAGAGAATAACACTTCTACAAGCTTTTCGGAAAAACGGCTCCTCGGAATTTCATACAGATCTTCCTCACAGAAAAAATTGATTTCTCTGTTAGGAATTGAATAACGTCTGAGGATCAGAAGCCGGATGCCGTTTAAAGGATCTTTTCTTAAGATTTCCAAATCCTCAATTGCATACAGCTTCATTCTTAAATTGTCTTCCAGCTTGTTAATTGTAAATTTTGCCTTTTTAATAATTATATCATCATTTTTTTGGTCTGATTTCAGATCTTCTATGAAGTTTTTTAAATCTAAAATATTTGAACCCATATGATCGTGAATGTCTACAAATATTTTCTGTCGTTCTTTCTGAACAGCCAGCTCTTTTTCCAAAGAATTTACTTTCTGCATTTCGATTACACTTTCCCGATAAACCTGCTCCAATGTCCTGCTTCTTTCTTCTACTTTTTTCTCAAGCTCAGTCTTCAATTCATTCAGCTCCTCGTTGGTATTGGTCAGTGAAACTGTTTTCTCACTCAATTCCAAAGCCTGTTTTTCTGAAATCGAAAATGCTTTTGAGAATTTTGTGGAAAGAGAAAAGGACTGAAAAAAGAGAAATCCAAAAAGGCAGAAGGGGAAGATATAATGCATAAAAATAATATGTTCATTATGAAGTATATCAATAACAGCCCCTATGCCCAGAATGACTACTCCTGCAAAGGAGGTGACCGATCCGACCCTTCTGTTTCTGATTGCGGATATATTTGCATAAAGCAGATAAGGAATGGAGCAGAATACGAATATTTCATAAGGAATCAGCAGCTGAGTATATTGATAGTGCTGAAGAAATATGACTGAAGTGCACAAAAACAGTATAAAGATCCAGGTAATTTTCATATAGTAGAGGTTGATTTCTCTTGAAAATAAATGAGAAAAAAAAGAGGTAAAGAACGCAAAGGCTAAATATCCTGTAAGATACTCCATCCTGAAAGTAATATCGAAGGGGAGAAATGGGAAAACATACATTAAGATTCTCTGTTCAACCAACAGAGTACGAATGGCGAAATCTAAACAGAAAAACCCAAAAAATAATGTGCTCTTATCCTGTCTTCGGATTACAAAAAGTCCAAAATGATATATACTCATCATAAACATACCTCCAAAAACCATCATTTCCAGAGAGAGGACAATCGATTTTCGCGTATCAAGGTCTTTGCTTTTTCCAAGTGTAAAATGTCCCCAGACTCCTCCGGTTCTATCCATAAAATTGGACATTTGCAGAGTGATATGAAATTCTCTTTCATTCTGAAAATTCAACAGACGGATTTCAGGCATCAGATAAGGAATCATTTCTTTTTCAGTCTTTCCTGTCCTGCCGGCTTCGTTGATAAGATTATCATTAATCCATATTCTGTGAGCAGTGCCTATGTCCGGAATTTTGACCGCCAGATCTTTGGAAATGGCAGGCAGTTTTACAAGCAGGTGAACCGTGCAGTACCCGTCCCCAGGCAGTACAGAATCGCCGACCTTCAATCCGCGCCAATGACCGGGAACATTCATATAGGAAGTTATATTCGGCTTCACATTCAATATTTGTTCGTATGAGAGAAACTGACTCCAGAAGAAATCCCACTCACCTTCCAGAGTCAAGTCGCCGTTTTTCTCAAAGTCCCATTGACTTAGATCAAGTATGCCTTTTTCCGCCACTGGATGGGGCTGAGATGCCGGTCTCGAACAGGCAAGAAGGAAAAAAAATAAAGCAAGGCAGCAGATCCGTATTGATAATTTATACTTTTTCATAATTGTATCGTTGACTAAACCTGCATTTTTAATACTTTTCTCTGTAAATTCACTGACAATATAATTTCTACCGGGAAGTTACACCATTTTCAATCAAAGACTGGACAAATGTGTATACCGAACCTCATTTATAGGTAAAATAGCCTATATGTAAATATAAATTGTAAATGGCTTATTGTCAATATATATTAAAAATGAAAAAGTATTCCGAAGCGGAAAATCGTCAAAGGTATCCGATTGTACTCCGAAAAAAATACGCTGTTTTGCGTATTAATAAGTACATCATTATATGCGATAAAAACAGTAACCCTCCACTTTGGATTGGAGCGAATGCTCTTTTCCATTTTTTTGGGGAAGCACTTTTACTAAGGAAAAACAGTTGACAGTTCAGGAAATGTCTACGTGGCAGACAGCTTCAATAACAAAATCAGAAAGATTACATCGGCAGGTGTTGTCACTACATTTGCAGGCACGGGATCATCAGGAAGCACAAACGGAACTTCTGCCACTTTCGTAAACCCTTTGGGAGTTGCAGTCGGATTGGCAGGAACCATCTATGTTGCAGATACAGCAAATCATATCATCCGAAAAATTTCCTCATCGGGAACAACATCTTTGTTTGCAGGAAGACCAAATGGTCCGGGACACAGTGATGGGACAGGCACTGAGGCATCATTTTATCTGCCTTACGGAATCACTGCAGACTCCAGCGGAAATATCTATGTTGCCGATACAGGAAACCATTCCATTCGTAAAATAACAGTCGGGGGTGATGTAACTACAATTGCCGGATCCACCACATCCGGAAGCAGTGACGGAAGCGGGCTTGCTGCATCGTTCTACCAGCCGAAAGGAATTTATGCTGCTTCGGGGGGAGTTCTTTACGTGGCTGACACAGGAAACAATAAAATACGGAAGATTGTGCAGTGATATTATATCATTAAAAAATAAACATTAAGTATACGAAGTTTAATACTCAGATTTCTAATCTCGATACGCTCGATTAGAAATCTGGGCAATAGTATTCGGAAGCGAAGCAGACAAAGACGGACAGATCAGCGTAAATGAACTGCGTGATTTTGTACAGAAGAATGTATCAAAGATGACCGAGGGAGCTCAGAATCCTACAATCGATAGGGGCAATAAATTCATTAGACAGAAACTGCCTTCAGGCAATTTAAAAAACAGGTTTGGACTTTGGAAAATTTTTTCTTGAATCGGATGATTGATAGCGGGGAAATATTTCCCGCTATCAATTGTCTGATGAGAGGGAATATCTCTTGCCGATTCCTGCTTTTTAGCTGTAACGAAATTATACATCAACAGATCACCATAAATTTGATATGCTTGAAAAGAATAATGAATTTAAATTTTTCTGGCTTCGGTAAAATATGGAAAAAATTCTATTTTAGTTATCTGTCTGAGACAGGCGAACTGCCGAGATAGTTTTCGAGTCCCCAAAATAAATCCTTCATTGCCTTTGAATGCAGTTTTGAAAAATTCAGAAAATTGGAGAGAACCCTAGGGAAAAAACCGTTCGGTTCCAAATCGATGGAATAAGAAAGCTTGGTATCTTTCTCCCCCCTTTTCTCAATTCTCCAGATTCCTTTGCCTTTCTGAACCCCTTCATAATAAAGAATACCAATTTCTTCAGGCGGTTTCAAGGAAATGATTTCGCACCGAAACCAGCCTCCGACAGCACGGACTTCCACTTTTGATCCAATTCCATCTGCAGTAATTTCCAGAACTTTTACTTTTACTTTTTTCCCCCACCATTTTTCATAAGTGCTCATATTCGAAACTGTACTGTAAATTTTTTCGGGACTGTATCTGAACACAGACGAATCATCTGCAATAATTCTGCGCATAGTTTATCTCCTCGGAGAAACTGATTGTAAAGAATAAATATTATCCTGTCAGATTAAGTCAAGACATTCGTTCTTGATGCAGCTTTATCAAGTCAGTTCATGAAACGATACAGTCTTTGAAAAATACGCAATCTGCAAAACTGCAGAGGAGCGGTTCATCCGGCAAGTAAATCAAAACAGTGTAAAAAGTGATTGATCTAAAGTGAATTTACTGCCTACTGTCAAAAGAAATACAAGACTGGGTGATGCTGAATTTTTTTACTGAATCCGTCTGACTGCAAGGAAAAAGAAATGAATAAAGAACTGCTTAAGGCTGTCAGCAGGAATCAGCTTTCCAAGGTGAAGGAACTGACAGAAAATGGAGCTGATATCCGTTTCAGGGATTCGTTCGGAGTCTCGGTTCTTCATACGGCAAGTCAGTCCGACAGTCTTGAAGTCATTAAATATCTGATTGAAGAATTAAAATTTAATGTAAATGATAAAGATCATAATGATGAAACAGCTCTGCATATTGCCTGTGCCGGGGGACATTTTGAGACAGTAAAATATTTAACGGAAAATAGAGCCGACCTCAATGCGCCGGTGAGATCCAGAACGGACGGAAATTCTCCTTTGGACATCGCCTGTTTTAAAGGATTTTATGAGATTGCAGAATTTTTAATCAGTCATGGAGTAGATCTTTCCAAAAAAGACGGAAACGGATGGACATTCCTTTTTTCCGCATGTGAGGGCGGCAGTCTGGAGATCGTAAAATTATTGATTAAAAAAGGTCTGAATATAAATGCAAAAACTGATGACGGCAGAACTCTTTTATTTGAAGTCTGTCAGCACGGCCATCTGGAACTGCTGGAATACCTGCTGAATCAGGGACTGGACATAAATGCCAGGAATCAGGAAGATTTCACTCTCTTTCATTATGCGTGTCAGGGCGGAAGCCTGAAATTGATTAAATTTTTATATAATAAAGGATTAGATATAAATGCAGTGACTAAGGACGGACAGACACCTTTGTACATCGCCGCCGGATGCGGTAATCTGGAACTGGTGAAATTTCTGACAGAAAACGGTGCAGATATTCATAAAGCAGACAGTAAAGGGAAAACAGCATTATTCAATGCAGGAAGTGTCAATTATCTGGAAGTTGTAAAATATCTGCATAAAAAAGGTGCACACTTGGATGAGGAGCTTCTGATTTACTGCGCAGACAGAGGGTATGACGAACTTGCTGAGTACCTGTTGAAAAATGGAGTGAATGTAAATGTCAAAAATTCAGAAGGGTGGACAGCACTTCATTTTGCAAGTGAAAACGGATACTCAAAGAAAATGATCCAGCTCTTGGCCGATTATAAAATAGACTTAAACAGTATAGTGCAGTTCGGAGAAAAAAAAGGATACACTGCACTGAAGCTGGCAAAGGAAAACGAACATAAAGAAACAGTCAAGTATTTGAAGAAACTGGGAGCGAAGGAATAACAGGTTACTCAGTGCCTCAAAATATCCGTATGAATGAAATCCTCTCCTTTGAAAAGCAGAGGCTCCCTTTTGCCTTTGGATAAAGCATACGCAAAACAGTCGCCGAAATTCAGTGAGGCTTTGTGACCGCTCCCCTTCCCGAAATCTTTGAAAGCATTTCTCGCCTCCAGAATTTGTTCCACCGTGATTGGCTCAATTTTGATCTTCAGTTCTCGGATCAGTTCATCAAATATCCTGGAAAGAACCGGATCTCGAAATGAGTCCACTCGAATGGCAGACTCCAGATAATTTGCACCAGACATTGAACACTGCTCTCTCTGAATGATCTGCAAAAATTCTTCTTTTTCCGGCTCGGAAAACAGGATGGCCAAAAGTGCTGACGAATCTACAATCATTTTGGAAGTCCATCCTTCCCGTATAGAAATTCAGAATGGTCGGAAGACTTTGCAGTGAGTGGAACCTTTGCTTTGAATTGGTCCAAGATTTCCTGAATCCTGACTTTTTTCATCATATCGTAGTTATGTTCCAGACGATCCAGTCTCTCCCTCAGTGCAATTGTAATTGCCTGGGTAATCGTTTCCCCAGTGAGTTGAGAGACCTTCCTTGCCAGTTGGTCTGTTTCGGGATCTTTTAAACTTAGAGCCATATATACATATATATCTTGCGTATATACTTCTGCAAGTCTTTTTTATTTTTTTTACTTCCTGGTCAGATCTGTAATCAGCAGAGGATTTTCTTTTCTAAGTTCGGAGATCAGCTTTTCCACCTCATCCGGGCCGGGATTCTGTTTCAAACGCTCCACTTCTTTGGAAGTAATTCCTACCATCTGGAGGAATTCCACCGGACCGTGCGGAGTTTCTATTTTCCCCAATTCAGAATCCAGTGCAAAAACCAGCCCCGTAATCTCCGTCTTTGTTTCCAGCCTGATCGGACCGTTTGCAGGTATAAAATGGTTTTCTTCGAACCATCTTCCGCTGGAGAAAACATATCTGGCGAGGTTGTTCATCATTTGAATAATCCAAAAGGGATCACCGGGATCATCCTTGAACGGAGTCAGCCTCATCGTAAATTCGAATCCCCAGCTGCTGAGCTGGTCCTCGCAGGCTTCTTCACTGTAATATAATTGACTCATCCCGTAACTCACCAGATGTAAATGAGGACTATGATTCTTGCTGTCAAAGATGCTCACTCCGTCTATCGGATCTGTTCCTCCGGCTATATAATGTATACCGCAAGGAGGGCCATAGTGTCTCGGCTCAGTTTTTCCGTAGATTTTTTCCAGAGCGGAATCTATCGAAAGCCAGCCGACTGCATCCTCATCTGTAAACTTTGCTTTATAATCTTCGATTTTCATAAATACTCAATCTGCATAGATCCAGTCAAAATGCAAATGTTTTACAAGCTTTTCCTGAAGTTCATAGAGGCTTACCGGTTTGATCAGAAAGTCATTGCATCCGGCATTTATCGCACTTTCATAGGCATTCTGAAATGCATTTGCAGTAAGTGCAATAATGACAATATCATTAATTTCGTTCATTTGACGGATTTTTTTTGCAGCAGAATATCCATCCAGTCCAGGCATCAGCCAGTCCATCAGAATTGCATTCGGTCTGTGCATAAGAGTCTGTTCAACTGCCTCAACACCGTCCGTTGCCTCAATGTATGAAATACCGATGGATTCGAGATAACTGCAGACAACAAATCGGTTCAGCGGAACATCATCTGCAACAAGGATCTTTGGCGGCATTCCGCGAACTCCGGTGACTCTCCTTTTTTTATTTTTACCCATCCAGTTTTTCTGATCGTCTTTCTCTAAATCAATATCAAACCAGAAAACGGAACCTTTGCCCAGTTCACTCTTTACCTTAATCTGCCCGCCCATCAGCCTGACAAGACGGTCACTGATTGCAAGGCCAAGACCCGTCCCTTCTGTCTTCTTTTCGGATTCTCCTGCCTGCCTGAATTCCTGAAAAATATTATCACATTCGGACTGCTCGAGTCCAATGCCGGTATCGATAACTTCAAATCGCAAAGAGACTTTTTTATTTCCAGGATAAAGATCAGTGACTCGCAGTGTAACTGATCCCTGCTGTGTAAACTTGACCGCATTTCCAATCAGATTAATCAGAATCTGTTTAAGATATTTTTCATCACCTTTTACTGAATGTGGGATACCAGGTGTTTCATGGTAATTCAGTTGAAGTCCTTTGTTTTCTGCGATTGACGTATTGATGCTGATAACATCTTTCATAAGAACAGAAAGGCTGAAAGGCACAACAGTCTGTTCAAACTTTCCTGATTCAATTTTGGCCAGATCCAGAACATCATTGATCAGTTTTAAAAGATGTTCTCCGCTTCTGGAAATGGTATTAATCTGGGACTGGTAAGGGTGCGGAAAATTTGGATCTCTTTGGAGAAGCTGAGTGAGACCGAGAATTCCGTTGAGAGGTGTTCTTAATTCATGACTAATCCTGGCTAAGAAATCACTCTTTGCCTGATTCGCAGCATCTGCAGCTTCCTTCGCTGCCCTCAGATCTTCTTCTGCTTTTTTTCTGGAAGTTATATTGCTTCCTGCTCCTACAAGCGCAATAATCTTTCCGGCATTATCCTTGATAGGAGATATGGAAATATCCATCCAGAGAGTATCCCCGCTTTTAGTAAGGTACCGTTTTTCAAAATGAACTGAATCTTTAACTTCATTTATAATATCTAAAATATACATTCGAGTGAGATCGATATCTTCCGGATGCGTAACCTCACGATTGGAAAGACTCTGCAGTTCAGATACCGAGTATCCCAGAAGGGTCTGCCAGTGATAATTTGCTTTCAGCCATTTCCCTTGAACATCGGTCAGCCCTATTGCAACTCCGGCTGCATTGAATATTGCTCTGATTCTTTCTTCACTTTCGCGAAGTGCTTCTTCCGCAAGCTTCTGATCTGCAATAGTATTCTGAAGTTCGGCCGTTCTTTCCTGAACCAGTTTTTCCAGCTCATCCCTGTAAATTCTAAGTTCTTCACTCGTCCGTTTATGCTCAGTGATATCATAACTCAAAACAGCGACAGCAGATACTTTACCGTCACTTCCAAACATAGGAGAATAATTTACCTGAGCCCAATGTTTCCCTGTATCCAGTTCAAAGGTGTTTTCATAAGAAACCGACTTTCCTTCTTTGGCCTGCTGAAAATAAGGAAATGCGAACTGAAATTTTTCCTCACCGATAATATCCTTCATATGCCTGCCGATAAACTGATCTTTTGGAATAGTGAAAGTTCTTTCATAAGCCTCATTTACAAATTCATACAGGAAGGTATCTGCATTTATATAGGCAAGATGACCGATTATATTTTCCGCAAGACTCTGAAACTTGATATTGCTTTCTTTCAATGATACTTCCATTTGTTTTCTTTCTGTGATATCAAAAAAAGAGGTTATGAAATAATTATTGAAAAAAGGAGATGTTGTAATGATAAAGCATCTATTCTTAATCGGACTGAACATTTCTACAGAGATAGGCTTGTTGTTCTTTAAATGATTTTTCCAGAAGTCTTTTATGAAATCTGAGGACATACCGTACAGGGAAGTTGCCAATTCCCCGATGACTTCAGTTCCCTTGTAATCTGCCTGTCTGTAAAAAGCCTGATTAACTTTCAGTATCCGATAATCAGTCATTTCCAAAATTTCATTATAAATTATCTCATTTAATGCAATGCCTTCACTCATGGAATCAAAAATCAGCTGCAGAGTATCTTCTGTTTCTGTAAGAGTTTGTCCTTCTTCAGAAAGCCGATATGTCCCCTTCCCTCGTAAATGTGAATGAATGCGAACAGATATTTCCTTCAAATCCGTCGGCAGAAGAATGTAATCGGTTCCTCCTGAAGAAAATACCTGATGCCTTTTTTCAATTTCTCCTTCTTTCATCAAAAAAATCACAGGAAGGTCAGCTCCCTCTGGACTCTTCTTTATCTGTCTGCATATTTCAAATCCGTTCCCGTCAAAAAGAGAAGAGAGCAGAATCAGATCAGGTTTAAATGATTTCAGTTCAACAGACCAATTTGATGTATTTCTGACTGCCAGGAAGACAGCCCGCAAATCAGTCAGATTCTTATAAACAGATTGACAGTCAGTCTTTGGATCTTCAAAAATCAGGATTTGGGGATTTTGATTCATTTTTTAAATTCACCGTTTTTCTATGTTTGTTCACAGACCGTCTGTTCCACTTACGAAATTTACCTAATGCGTTTATAAAATTACAGATCTCATATCCTATTTGCGTTAGATGAGTGAGCAGTTACGAAAAATCTACACCGGACAGGATCAGGATAAAGAGAAAAAGTATACTGTCAATGTTTTTATTTCATCATATGGCTGACCGTTCGTTGATCCTTGATGCAATTTTCGTTTTACAGAGTCAGTTCTGTATCTCCAAAAATTCCAGCATAATAAACTTATGCCAGGGAATGAATTGAACTGAAGTCTCTCCTACGGTCATCTGATCGGTAAAGCTCAGGTTTACAATCCAGACTTTAGACGGCTGATATTTTTCAATGAAATTTCTCAGACTCCTTGTAATCTCAGGTTTTTTGAATACTCTGTACTTAACTTCAACGGGAATGATTTCTTTCGGTGTTCTGAGGATGATATCCACTTCAGCCCCGTCAGTAGTTCTCCAGTAATTCAAAACAGAGTTTTCGTATCGAATTTTTTCACGCAGATGCTGAAATATAAAATTCTGAAATATAAAACCCAGATCAGTATTTTTGAGATCAGTGTGAAAATTTCCGGAGGAATAGTTCATAAAACCTATGTCCCTGAAATATACAATTGGCGATTTTGTAATTTCCTTTTTTCTGTTTCTGAAGAAAGGATAACAGAAATCAATCTGAAATGTTTTTTCTGCATACCAGAGATACTGCTTTACCGTCTGCAGGGAAAGATTGAGCGAATTGGAAAGTTCATTATAATTTAATATCTGTCTTGCTCGGGAGGACAGGATTCTGTACATCTCGCCGAACTCTCTCGTCTTTGTTATCCCCAGGTCGCGGATGTCTTTATCTATATAACTGGTATATATCTCCTCAATTGTTCTTCTCTTTTCAGAGACAGTCTCATCCAGGATGACTCTCGGAAACCCGCCGAAGCTTAGGTATTCCCGAAAAAGCAGATCTCTTTTTTCTTCTTCCAGAAGAAAAACTTCCTTTTCTTTCATCAGATATTTATAATCTGTTTTATAATGATAAAATTCCAGAAAATGTACAGGATTGAGTTCATACAGTCTTTTTCTGCCCGCAAGAGATTCCTTAATCTTTTCTTTCAGTTCCAGACTGCCTGATCCGGAGAGTATCCATTTATAAGGAAACTTCTTATCAAAAATTCCTTTCAGGAAAAGCCCTGCATTTTCCTTTCTCTGGATTTCATCTGCAAATATATACGCTTTCTTTTTTCCAATTTCGAGTTCAATCTTGGAAATCAGTGTTTCCTGAGAGTCGAAAAACTTCTTATCCGATTCAAAATCCAGATTGAAGAAAATCGTTTTCTCTCCCCGATTTTTCAGAGTCTGTTCCAAATGCCGAAGCATAGTCGTTTTTCCAATCTGCCTCTGCCCAATCAGAATAAACATATCTTCTCTTTCAATTTCATTCAGAACCAGATTTGTCATACTCCTAAAAATATCCCTCATACCGTCAAAATAACCCGATATTTAAGTAAGTCCAATATAATTTTTACCGGATTAAAGTAAATTCCGGATTTTTAGAATAATATTCATACGGGAAATTTCCATAAGAGAAAAAATGCTTGCGTTGATAAATGATATTAGTTTGATGTCAAACTATATTGGATCTATCGTAAATCCAAAAGGAGAATATAAATTGAAGGTACTTGTACTGTTTTATTCCACATACGGTCATCTGTATCAGATGGCTTTGGCGGCGGCTGAGGGAGCAAAGGAAGCGGGAGCAGAGGTAACGGTGAAAAGAGTTCCCGAAACGCTTTCCAGTGAAATTATTGCTATGCAGGGTGCGACCGAGGCTCAGAAGGTTTTTGCTCATATTCCAGTGGCCAGTGTAGATGAACTGCCCACCTATGATGCAATTATCGTAGGAGCTCCTACACGTTTTGGAAATGTCTGCGGACAAATGAGAGCATTTTGGGACGCTACAGGCGGACTTTGGGCAAAGGGGGCATTGATTGGAAAAGTAGGAAGTGTTTTTACCGGTTCAGCGACACAGCACGGGGGACAGGAAACAACGATCACTTCAATGCAGGTGACTCTTCTGCATCACGGAATGGTGATTGCAGGTCTTCCTTACTCGTTTGCGGGCCAGATGAGAATGGATGAGATTACAGGGTGCTCGCCATATGGTGCATCCACGATTACAGGCGGAAAAGGGGAAAGAATGCCCAGTGCCAACGAACTGGAGGGTGTAAAATTTCAAGGAAAACACGTCGCGTCTATTGCAAAGAAACTGAAATAAAATAGAATATATTTTAATGATATATTCTATTTTTTCTATTATAATCTTCATCAGTTCTCGATGAGCTGTCGATGATGGATTCAAACACTTCGTCACCGTCGAGTCCTGAGTCTTTTGCTTTTTTTACAAGTGACTCAAAAGTAGGACCATCCGGATTCCCGTATTTTTCCTTGTCACGCTTCTGAAGTTCTCTGACCTCTTTATTGTCTTTCATCACTGATCTGGCTTTCAATCTGGCCAGATGCCGAATTTCAAAAGCTTTCTTTGCTCTTTCCTCAGCAGAAATTCCATTGCTCTTCCAGACCTTGTTCAGTTCCGGCACCATTCCGGACTGAGCATTGTACCAGATCCTGATCTCTTCGTTTGTGCCGAGCCGGTAAGCAATATCATTTGTATTGATACTGACTAAACAATGCGAAAAAAAGATGACTGAAATAATATTCATCATTATTCTATGTTTTATCATATTCATTTCTCCAATATTATTTCCCAGATTTCTAATCGAGCTACGCTCGATTAGAAATCTGGGAATCTTGAAAACGCCTACCGTTTCATTAGAAATCTGGGTATTTCCTCTGTCAGTCAGGCGAAATAGAAAGGAAAGCATCCCTATTCATCGGTATGTGAAAATAATAACCCTGAAAAAAGTCACAGTGAAGATCCTTCAGTGAATTCC
>JBPOJG010000446.1:0-6483 GCA_052033835.1 Spirochaetota bacterium | reverse complement strand
CTGGTCGCGGGTAGAGAGCAACAGACCGACCTGGAGACAGGAAGGCAAGATAAATAGTTATCCCCTGGAAACAGGGACAGAATCCGGCTTATGATCAGGACACTTGTTCTTATTTAGTACTGTCGATTGCTTCCTGCAGATTCAGTCTGCCTTCGTAGATGGCTTTTCCCGTGATGATTCCATAAAGGCTTCTTTTTGCCTGAAGGGAGGTCAGATCCAGAATGTCTTTCATGGACGAAATTCCGCCGGAAGCGATCAGATCAAAATCAAATGAATCCAGTATTTCTTTATAAGAATTCAGATTCGGACCGCTGAGAGTTCCATCATGAGAAATATCGGTAAATACAATATTCTGTATACCCTGAGAATGGAGTCTCTGCATCAGATCCATATAAGTGAGCTTAGTTTTTTCTTCCCAGCCTGCAATTCGGACAATTCCTTCAAATGCATCTACTGAGACAACAAGCCTTTCTTTTCCAATGTATTTCAGTGCAGCTTCGAGAAAATCAGGATAAATGACAGCGGCTGTTCCCAATATGAATCGGTCAATTCCAAGTCCCTCGTAGAACTTTAGTTTTTCCATATCTCGAATACCGCCCCCAAGTTCTATTTTGAGAAGAGGACAGGTTTTTTTCATTCGGACAATCGTATCTCTGTTTGTATCAGAGGCATTTCTGGCTCCGTTCAGATCGACAATGTGAACAAGTTTCGCACCTGTTTTTTCGAATGCAAGTATCAGCTCCCAAGGAGCCTTGCTGTAAACGGTTTTCTGAGAGTAGTCGCCTTTGTAAAGACGGACAGCTTCATTGTCTAAAATATCAATAGCAGGTATAATAATCATATATCAGTAAATTTAATAAAATTTTCCAAAATTTTCAGTCCTACTTTGTCCGACTTCTCTGGGTGAAACTGTGTTCCGAAAATATTCTTTTTTTCCACAACGACAGGAAATTTTTCGTTGTAGTAGCTGCATTGTGCCAGCACAACTCCTGATTCCACATCCACAGGTCTGTAAGAATGAATAAAATACATATAGGAATTTTGGGGAATATTCTGTAAAATCTTATTTTCTCTTCTGTTGTTCAAAATGAGCTGATTCCAGCCCATATGAGGTACCTTATATCCGTTTTTTCCCTGAAATCTTCTGACATGGCCCCTGATTAGGTTCAGACCGGAAACAAGAAGTCCTTTCCCGAATGTTTCGTCAGAATCAGTAAAGAGAATCTGAAATCCAATGCAGATTCCAAACAGAGGCACTCCGGCACCGACTCTCTCGATCAGTACATCCTTGAACCCTCTTTCTTCCAGATTCTTCATTGCACTTGAAAATGCTCCGTCACCAGGAAGAATAATTCCGGCAGCATTTTTCAGTTTCGCTGGATCTGTTACAAGTTCAAAATGTTCAGTGTAAAGAGAGACTGCTTTCAGGCAGGAATGGATGTTCCCCATTCCAAAATCAATTACTGCAATCATTCCAAAACTCCTTTGGTGGACGGAAGCGAATCTGTCCCATCCTTAGTTACAGCCATTCTGAGAGCTCTTCCAAGGCCCTTAAATATGGATTCATGAATATGATGTCTGTTTTCGCCGTAATGAACAAGCACATGAAGGTTCATTTTTGCATTCAGTGCAAATTTCTGCAGGAACTCCAAACTGAGTTCGGCATCATAAATTCCGAATTTGCCCTGCAGTTCCGGTCCAGTGTATTTAAAATAAAATCTGCCTCCCAGATCGACTGCAACGGTTGTGAGAACTTCATCCATTGTAATTGTAAAATGACCATACCTGCTGATACCTTTTTTGTCTCCTAGAAGTCTGTGAATCATACTTCCCATCAGTATGCCAGTGTCTTCCACGCTGTGGTGACAGTCTATATCAATGTCTCCTCGAAGCCAGAGATTCATATCCATATTTCCATGTTTGGAAATATGGGAGAGCATATGTTCGAAAAATGGGATTTGCGTATCGAATTTGTAAATGCCTGTCCCGTAAAGATTCAGATCAAGTTTAATATCGGTTTCGGATGTTTTCCTGGATTCCTGCACATATTCAGGATTTTTACCTGAATGTATTATGTCAAATGACTAAAGTCTGCAATCTCTGATTTTGTATCTTGAATTTTTAAAAAATGTATCGCAGGCTGTGTTTTCAATGAAGTCGGAGCAGAACTGCTGCAGATTTCGATGTTCGCTTTTTTCCAGACACAGGGTACAGCAGTAATCTTCTCGGTTGAGAATCGGTTCAAATCCGTTCAGTATTTCATTCATCATAGGGGGTCTCGCCTTTTCCTTTCCCATTAGAACTCCTACAAATACAAAGTTTCCTTCAGACATACTGAATGCGTATCCGGTCAGTACTTCTTTTTCTCTGATTCTGACCAGAAAACCGTCCATTGCCCGAAGATGAGGAAATTCAGAATCCGCCTCTTTCATCTCTGTTTCCATAACAAAGATTTTTTTCCTTAGAAACTTTTGGAGGATTTTGTGAGGAGTGGAAATTTTGGCGCTTTCATACCAGATCTTCAGAGCGTATTTTTTATCCGGGCTTCTGGCACTGATGATGAGTCCGTCTTTTTTGTCAGGATTTTCCTTTTTCCATCTCCAGTAAGAAGGAAGCCTGAAATTCAGATTGTACTTTTTGTACGTATGTACAGACTGTTCCTCTGAATTCAAAGAAGCAGAAAAAAAAATAATCGCAAAACTGAATATAAGTCTGAATAACATTTAGGCCGCACAGCAAAGGTTGATTCAGTCCAAAAAGAGGTCAACCGTTTTTGTGCAGCCTTACTGCATATTTTCAGTAAAGAAGAATCTCTTTTACTGCACCTTTCTGAATATTTAGACGGAGTTTCTGTTTCCCCTTGTAAATCAGGTGAGTTTTGGAGGAGGCTGAACTTTTGCCGAGTGCAGCTTCTGTCTGGGATATATTGTATCCGACTGTCAGTCTCCTGTTCACGCGGACAGACTTTCCTCTGATTCGGATAAGCACTGCCTTGTCTGCCAGATGTTTTGCCCAGGCTGAATCGTTCTCGAAGTTTTTCAGATAACTGTCAGCAGTTTTTTTCAGTACCTCTTTCTTTCCTTTGAGTCCGGCTGCAAGTGCATAGTTTTGAACAGGCGTAAACTGATCTGCAGTGTAATTCGGATCGAAGTGAGCTGACTGTCAATTTGAGATGCAAGATTGGAGAGTATTTCAAGTGATTTATCATGATTTTCGGATATCCAGTATACCACTCCAAGGTTGTTTGCAGTCTGGACAGTTTTTCCTGAACTAAAGGACTGTTCTGCCAGTTCGACTGCAGTTTTTATGAAGAACCTCTGTAAGGAGAATTCCTGACCGGATATCCGATCAGGATGTTATCATTATTTTTTACGCTTGATGACGGACGTAATGTCCAGATTCAGATCAGAGTCGACGGAGCCCGAACTGAGCATACTTCTAAGAGAACTGTAGCTTGAAGCATTTACCACATTGCGGAATTTTGCCTGATCCATGATGTTTGCTGATCCGCTGAATCCTACCCCAAGGCCTTTGCCGGTCATTCCAAAATCTGTTTTAATTGCACCGGAAGCGGCAAGTTTAGCCTTGATGATTTCTTTTTCCTGAGGTGTCAGATCGGCATTGATGACTGTATTTGTATCCGATTTCAGCTTGTGCTCGATGTCATAGCGGTAAAGTGTCCTGACTACAAATATCTTGTCGCCTGGATTCAGATCCAGATGTCCCTGAATTTCCTGCATACATTTGCTGTTTTCATTCTTCAGATTTTTTACGATGGTGACAAATCCTTCGGTCAGTGTGGCTACCTTTCCGTTGGACAGTGCAAACTCCATACTTTTCAGGTTTTTCAGATCCCCTTTCAGCAGTGCCTTTTCTTTTGTTGTGAGGTCCAGATTGATATTCAGGTTGGAACTGTCTTTCAGGCGGACTGCGGCAACCGGTTTTTCTTCCACAAGGGCCATATAGTCTTCCTTGCTCAGTTCCATACTTACCCATCCTGAGCATACTTTCTGGTACCCCGCACTGCTGTTGTATGCCAAAACCATTCCGGGACTGAACTCTTCTGACGGAATTGGAAACGCATGCTGAACATTCAGTTCTTCCTTGACCATGGATGCAAATTTCTGTGAATTGCTTGCACAGTTCAGCAATGAAATGATTATAAAGGAATTGATAAAAATTTTTATCATATTCATTTCTTTTTCTCCTCTTGAAATAAGATTATTTCTGATACTCTGCCGTTCTGATAAGTGACAGCGGCCTTTCCATTTTCGGAATACAGGAATTTTCCGCCACCCTTTTCCATAAAACGGGATCCTAGAATTTTTTCTGCTGATGTTTTTTCTGCACCGATCGTGAGCAGAGCAGTTTCCGACTCCTTTCTGACAGCAGGACTTTTATCCGTTTTTAAATGGATTTCCATGATGATTCCCTGCAGAACTGTCATCTGAACTTCCTTGCCGGCAAAATACAGAATCTGATATCCTCTGCTGTCCTGATTGACAGAAGGTTTTCCCCATTCATTCGGTATTTTTACGATTGTGTCTCCCGGGCGGAGCCCTCCGATTTTCAGATCGTTTTTATCGGAATTCATATCAGGAAGTTTTTCACCGGAGACAGTGTGCAGATACTTTGCCCATTCAGATGTATAATCGTACCGTTTCAGAAACTCGGATGCGGATTTTTTTCCTTCATCCTTTTTTCCCTCGTAAATCAAAAGAAGGGAATAGTTCAGAACAGGAGTGAAGTCTTCATACATGTACGATGGATCGAGCTGCTTTCTTGTTTCAATCTGTTCATACCAGAAGCGGACAGCTCCTTCTTCCTTTTCCTTTACAATCAGACTGGAATTGATGAATGCATTCAGTCTGGCAGATGTTTCGCGAAACAGTTTTTCGGACCGTTCCTTTTCTCCTGCAATGTAGTAAACTAAGGCAAGATTGTTTATAATCTGTGTATTTACATTGACAGACTGAGCTGTTTTTTCCGCAGCCTCAACTGCTTTTTTTCTGTTGTCCTTTGAATAAACCAGAAGTGCAGCATAATTAGAAAGTATATACGGGTCGTCCAATACTTTGTTCAGTTTTGTGTATGCGGCCTGTGCTCTGTAATATTTCGCCTGTGCGGGGATTTCATCCGAGCCTTTTGTTCCGTCATCAGACAGAAGCCTGTCCTGAAATGAGGGACTGTGGATGATGCTTTTCAGTTTCAGAAATTCCGGCTTTGCATCCGCAAGCCACATCTTGTGGAGACAGACGGCCATTCCCTTCTGCAGAAGAGTATTCTCCTTATAGACTTTCTGTGCCTGTCTGATCGTCATCTCTGCTTTTTCGAGTTCGATTCCGAGCTGTATGTCTGCAAATGCTTTTTCAAGCCCGAAAAGAAATTCATAAAGAATTTTCTCATCCGATTCTGCGAATGCAGCAAGCCTGAGAAGGGGACTCGGATGAGTGCTGAAATAGATATTGTTTTCAATGCCTTCCTTCGGGCCTGCCTTTTCTGTTTCAGCCTTGATCATCTTCAGCATTTCGAGAAAATACTGAGGTCTGTATCCAGCCCTGTTCATATAGATGAGTCCTGTGGAGTCTGCATCGAGTTCATCCTGCTGAGACATTTTCAGCTGCTTCATTCTGAGTCCTTCCGGTTTCAGATTAGTGGTCTTGATCAGATTTTTCAGAGACTTGATATAATGACGGTTGAAGTAGTGGGCAAGTTCATGAGAAAGAACCGCAGCCAGATGACCTTCTCTGTCGTCGTCCTCCTTTGTGGAGGAGAAAATACTGATGAAACCCTGATTGGATTTCTCTTCGATTCTATTAAGAAGACCCTTGTAAATGATGAATTTTCCGGAAGGCATCGCAGCGGCATTGAACTCTTCACTGTTTACGACCGTGTAGCATACAGGTATAGGTGATTCTCCTGAGGCTGAGATGAGTCTGTGAAAAGTTCTGTCAATAATTTTCTTCCATCTGGAATCCACTTTTCCTGCATTGCATTTTTTTTCATCTGCATTTCCGGCATTTTCTGTTTCTTTGATATATTCATTTTCACTCAGACTGTAGACCTGATTTTCGAGAAGTTCCATTTTCCAATCTGCGCTTTCTGAGTATACTTGCGAGAACAGAAAGCATATTAAGCTGAACAATTTTATCATTTAAAGATTCTCCCGAATGTCAATTTTGATAGGATAGTTTACATAGATATTATTAGACTGTGTATAATTGAAAAGTGTTTTTTATATAATTTCCCGGATTATGCGATCCGGTCATTTTCTGCGAATCCGGCAATCTTCAGCAGTTCCACTTCCTTTGTATGTGAAACGATCATAGCGACTGACTGAAGTTCCCTGCCGGACAGGCCCAAAGGGGTTTCGCGAATTTGGAAGGTGCTGCAAATCTCTTTGCGGCGGCTTGGAAACTGCCTCGCAAAAATTGAAGCTGCTATCCCCTCTTTTTACTCACATTCAGTAATTTTACTGT
The DNA here is from genome assembly GCA_052033835.1 of Spirochaetota bacterium. Classification (GTDB taxonomy): domain Bacteria; phylum Spirochaetota; class Leptospiria; order Leptospirales; family Leptospiraceae; genus DAORDI01. Next base: position 4 of record JBPOJG010000446.1, on the reverse strand, counting down.
CATA
>JBPOJG010000049.1:0-15972 GCA_052033835.1 Spirochaetota bacterium | reverse complement strand
GTCAGGTGGATATGACTGTGTTTTTTGAGGATCGGGTATATGTGTTTGAATTCAAGGTCATCGAGATGACAGAAGCAGGATCTGCCCTTCAGCAGATAAAAGATAAGCGTTATTATGAAAAATATCTTACAGATGCCGATTCTGTAGGGACGCACGGCCGTGCGTCCCTACGGGAAAACATTTATCTGATCGGTGTGGAATTTTCGAGAGACAATCGGAACATCACAAATTATGAATGGGAGAGGGTCTAGAGTTTCGGATCGCCAGCGCGAAAGGGATCGAGATGATGTCAAGTTTCTGCGATACTTTATGCAGAAACTTGACAGTAGACGAGAGCCCGGTCGCCGTTTCCTGACTTTGACCATAGGAAGGCTTTTGCGATTCGCCCAAATAATATTGTCAGAAAGTCTATAAAAATACTTTGAAAGCGGGGTCTTAGGGGTGCAAACCCCTAAATCCCTCCCGATAGGGACCAACCTTTTTCTTGCTTTTTTAAAAGCAAACTATGGATTTAATGGATGACAGTAACTGTGAAGCAGTTATTGTCAGATTAGATAAAAGAACACACATATGAAATGGCAGATACTTGCACCGAGCACAAAGAAATGCCAGATTTCATGATTTCGAGGCAGACTGTCCTTCAGATAAAAAACAGCTCCGCCCGTGTAGAGAACACCTCCGGCAAACAGCCAGTAGAATCCGTGACGAGGAAATATTGCATAAAGATGTGATATATCCAAAAGTATTGTCCAGCCTGAGAGAACATAAAGAAGTGTGCTGAGTCTGTCGTACTTTTCGTACTGGCCTGTTATGAAACTTTTGAATACTATCCCGACCGCTGCGATTCCCCAGACCAGTCCGAATATGACCCAGCCCCTTGAATCCCTAAGCGGGACAATCGTGAACGGTGTATATGTGCCTGCAATCAGAAGATAAATAGATATATGATCGAAGATCTGAAATATCTCCTTTGCGCGTCCTCGCAGACTGTGATACAATGTAGATGAAAGATACATAACAAATAATGTAAATCCATATACAGTGCATCCGACGATCTTCCATGGATCGCCAGTCAGACTGGAAAATATGATCAGTAGAATCCAACCCACAAGACTTAAGGATGCTCCTACCAAATGAGAAATTGAATTAACTTTTTCGCCCTTGTACATTTATCCTCCGGATTTTCGCGGTTTCGCGTTTATGACCGCCGTCTCGCAGGAGCTGCCAATGCTTAGAAGCAGCTGCCTTACGCGGCTCCTTCTGTATGCTTGCGCCCAACTTTTTTTACACACCAAAATCAGTCAAGCAGTTTTATTTTGCCTCGCATTATTTCATTTCAGAGTCAGGTTTCTGCAATACGTTATGCAGAAACTTGACAGTAGACGAGAGCCCGGTCGCCGTTTCGTGAGTCTCCTGATCTGAGGCTTTTGTGATTCGCCCTCTTGCATCTTAGAAATAAAATTTCATCTAGGGTGAAAAATCAGATTTTTTTTCTCTGTCTTCGATCAGAAAAATACAGGTATATGCAGAGGGAAAAATCATGAAACTGGCATTCATCGCATACATTATGAAGAAAATATTCTTTTTCAGGATAAAAGAATGATGAAATGGATTTTTACAATATTTATTATTATCATTGGATTTATGGTCTTGTCCTGTCAGGGAAAGAACTTTTCGGCAGGCAAGGTTCTGCCTTTTCTCAGCGGTTCGTCTTCTCCTCGGATCATCGGTTTTTCTCCCGGCAGAAATGAAAAGGGTCTCCGCGGAAATTCCACTGTAAATCTCATTTTTGACAGGCCGATGAAGATGGATCAGTGCATCCAGTCATTCAGCATTTCTCCTCCTGTGAGAGGTTATTATGAAAATTCTGATTTTACATTAAAATTTATCCCAGTCTCTCCTTTGGAAAACGGAACCTACACCATCACTCTGACCAAGTCCTGCGAGGACAGGGAGGGGAAGGACATTTCTGATCTGTTCACAAACAGTTTCACTGTGGGTGATTCTGTAAATGCGGACACTGTTCTGAATCTTACGGAGATGAAGGTATATTCGGGGTCTTCTCAGATATGTGCGGATGGGACTTCTGCTCTTTCCGATTTTCTGAACGGATCAGTGACAGATGCCTGTCTGGGTTCTTCTGGAAACGGGAACACTGTCAGACTCAGTTTCTCGGAATCAATGGAATCGGTTTCTCTGCGTTCTTCGATCAGTGTTTCTCCCTCTGTTCCGTATTCATTTTCTCTTTCATCAGACGGTAAGACTGCTTCCTTAAAGATGGATAATCCCTTTGTATACGGACAAAGATACACTGCAGGGGTATCCACGTCAGCCAAATCGACATCTGGACTGACTCTCAAAAATCCGGTCAGTGCCAGTTTTCTTGCAGGAGGAAGTTCGTCTGTTCCAAATATAAGTGCAGTTACTGTAAATACAGGTCTATATGCCGACTGTGCTGCCGGAACTGGAATCTCTTCTGTGAATTTTCTTTCTTCTCAGGTGAGCAATGCATGTGCATCTTCCAATTCTGTATGGATAATTTTTTCGGAAGCGATGGACAGAAACTCTGCCCAGTCTGCGGTCTCTTTTTCTCCTTCAGTCACAGGTACTTTTCAGTGGTCAAACGGGGACAAAACTCTTCAGTTTACGCCGGACAGTTCATTTAACTCCAATACGAGATATACTGTAATGATATCATCTAATGCTAAATCTCTGAACTCGGTCAGTCTTTCTTCTTCTGTCTCTTCAAATTTTCTGACGAATACTGCCCCTCCTCCGTCTCTTCTTTCCGCTCTCGTCACAACGGGGGCATCTATCGGATGTCTGAATCTCACTGGAACTGCCGATCTGGATTTCTTCAGCGGCAGTTTAACAAATGTCTGTGCAGGAACAGTCACTAGAAACAAGATTGTTTTTCAGTTCAATGAACCGATGGACACTGTATCTGTTCAGTCGGGAATACTGATGACTCCGAACATCTTCGGTGTGTATTCCTGGTCAGCAGCAAACACTGTTCTTTCATTCACTCCCGACTCTGCCTACACTGCAAATACGAGATACAGTTTCGGAATCTCCAGTTCGGTGAAAAATGCTTCAGGAACTTCGATCGGTGCGGTGGCACCTTTCAGTTTTCTCGTGAATCCGGAAATTCCCCCTCCTTCTCTCACGTCTGTCACTCTCACGACAGGAACAACGTCCAACTGTGTTCCGCTGACAGGAACTGTAAGTTCTGATATATTAAGTTCATCCGTGAGCGATGCCTGCACGGGTGCTGTCACTAGAAACTCTATCCAGTTCAGTTTCAGTGAGGCGATGGATACAGTATCCACTCAATCGGGGGTTTCGTTTTCTCCTGCTGTCACCGGTGTGTATTCCTGGTCGGCAGGAAATACTGTTCTCACATTTACACCAGATTCTGCATTCAATTCGGATACACGATATACCATCAGTTTTTCCGCCTCGGTTAAAAGCAGCTGGAAGGTCAGTATGAATTTGATCAGTCCTTTAAGCTTTAAGACAAACACTTCCCCTCCTGAACCGACTGTTGTTTCTATGACTGTGACTACCGGAACTGTGTCTGCCTGCATGAATCTTGTCGGAACAGCTGATATGGACATACTGACAAACAGTGTTCCGAATGCCTGCATCGGGACTGTATTTAGAAATCCGATTCTAATCAGCTTCAGCGAACCGATGGACAGCGCCTCTGTTCTGTCTGCACTGAGTTTCAGTCCGAATTTTTCTCATTCCACTGTCTGGAATGGCACAAAGACTGTATTCACTGTGATTCCTGACACTGCATATCCTTTCGGCACAAGGATCAGTCTGGCGGTCAATACTCTGGCAAAATCTCAGAGTGGGATTTCTCTTTCTTCTCCCGTCACAGGAAGTTTTGTAGTCGGTGCAGTTTCTTCGGCCCCGAAAGTACAGTCGGTTGGTCTGAAAAGTCAGTCCTGTCCAAACGTGGCCCCAGGTATCGGGAGTGCAGCGGGCGGTGACTGGAATCTGGCAAGCTGCTTTTGGGACAACAGTCTCCCTATGCTCGGTCAGTCCAGTTATATTTTCAGATCTGGTGATACTGGAAACGGTTTTTCCGGTTCAGGGAACTCGTGTGCAGATGCAGATTCAGACAATTTCAGAATCATTTTCGATTCGTATATGGACACCTCTCAGGTGATGAATCATGTGCGTCTGGACAGGATATCGCCCCCTTTCACTACAATTCGTCTGGCGAACTGGGAATGGACAGACTGTCAGGCAGTGTTTCCTTTCGGGTGCAGGGTCCTGACTCTGATCTATTCCGAACAGGAATCCTCCTGCAACGGTGCCCTTTTCGGAAACGGAATCACAGGTGGAGACTTTAATCTTATGCGCACAGACAATATGCCCGCTGGGATTCCTGTATACACTCTCACTGTCGGTTCATCTGCCAGGGATACAAACGGGTTCAGTATCGGGAATGATTTCCGATTTTCCATGGAGGGAAAATGATGAAATATATACAATGTATTTCCATATGCATTTTCTGCATTCAGTGCAGGTCGACTGTTCTAAAAAAAGCCGAAATCTCTCCCGAGGCTCCTGAAGTATTTCTGGGATCTATTGAAAACAGGGACACTAAGTACGGTTCCTCCAATGCCAGAAACATTGAAGACAGACTGATTTTTTTTCTGAACAGAAAAGGCATTCAGGTAAGGAGAAACTCTGCTCTGTCAGAAAAAGAAAAAGTTCTGCAGAACGGAGTGTTCCGAATTCCTCTGAGTTACGGAGAAGAGAAATTTCCGCAGACATTGACAAGGATAAATGATAAAGAGATACGAAATATCCTACAGGAATCCGATTGTTCTCTTTTTATCCAGGGAAGTTTCTCTGTTATGGAAACCGGTTCCTATTTGGACAGAAAAGAGCTCAACTATCTTTTTCTGGAGGTTTTTGACAGAAACGGAAAACGTGTGCTGGCCTTTCAGACTTCGGAGACTTTGGGTTCACTCGATGAATTCAGACAGGATTCGATCATCGAATCAGCCGCAGAGCAGATACAGGAATATTTAGAAATGAAGGAGAATATAAAAGAATGAAAAAAAGAACATATCTGACGGTCGGTGCGATGACAGGGATCTTATTCCTGTCTTCAGTATCTGTCTATGTTTATTCGGTGAGAAAAAAAGATGCTGCGGTTCTTGAAAATTTTCACAGAGCGAAGGATGCCTATTCAAAAGGGGAAAGAGAAAGAGCAGCCGGAATTCTGGAGTCAGTTCTGCAGAAAAATCATAGCTTCGAAGATGCCCGATTTCTTCTCGGAAAACTCAGATACTACGAAAAGAGATATTCTGAAAGTTATTCACTGATGCTCGGTCTGAAAAACCATCCGGAAAAAGATCTCTGGATTGCTAAAAGCGGAATCTTCCTGGAGACGGACAGATCCTTAATGATTTCATATCTCAAACATTATCTTTCAAAACATCCTGAAAATGCGGAAGCCTCCTTTCTTCTGGGAGCACTTTATGAAAAACTGGACGAGACTGATCATGCACTGAAGGCTTACGACTCTGCGTTCAATGGAGTCCAGGAACAGATTTTGATTCTGGAAAGACTGATTGGAATTTACAGAAAGGCATCCATGCCTGAAAAAACGGTTCTTTATGAAAATCTGAAGAGAAATCTTTCTGAACTCAGAAAATTCAGACAGGGAGGAGTATTATGATTTTATATTTCCAAAATCTTTTTTCAAAAATACACAATCTTCTGAGTCTGAATTCACTCAGCACTGAGAAAAAAAGCACGGTCCGGACTGCATTTTTTCTGAATGTTTTTCTTGTTGCGATCTACATTCTCTTTAATTACATTATATCTGGGATTTCTCATGAAAAGACAAAAATCATGAATATGAGAATGCTTGAACTGATGAAAGCAGGAGCACTGTCTCCGTTATTTTATTCCATGCACACATTTCCCGGATCAGTCGTATGGAGTTTTATTTTCCTGTTTATTTATGAAATTTACTTTCTTATCTCAGCTTACATACTGATTTTCATATTTGGGGAAAAGGAGAGAAGTTTTCTCCGGCTTTATTCCATCTTCAGCATTTCCTTTACCGGATTTCTGATCAGTCTTTTTCCTCTTTTGATGTATGGAATTCTTTTTCCCGATTCCTGGAGAGATTCCGCTCTCAGAATTCATCTGTATCAGCTTCTGCATTTGGCGACCTTCATTTCGGGAGTCTATCTGTTCGGAAGTTCATTCGTGCGCCTCAGCAGGATTCATTTTTCACAGAATCTGGGAAGGGCTCTCATCACTTGGATTTTCCCTAATTTCCTCATCCTGTACTGGATCTCTTCCGTCTTTAAGACACCCTACGAAATGTGATGAAAAATATCATGATTCAGTATATATCTATCTTCTCTGACAGGATCAGAATCCTTCTCTCGAATCTGTCAGAGAAAATTTCCAAGCAGGAAAAATTAAGGAATATAATTCATTATTTCATCATTTTTCAGAAAATAATTTTACTGCTATTTGGAAAATATCTGACTCCTGTTTATTCCCTTCTGAAAAAAATTCCTGCATCAGTCTGGATAGCAGTTCTGCCTGCAGTTGCTTTATCATTATATTCCATGAAATCCTCAGATTCTTTGAAGAAAAAAGAATCTGAATCGGAAGAAAAAATCAGAACACTGATTCTGAAAAAGGAAGAATTTTTCAATGAAAAGGAGTCTGCCGGTAAAATTCAGTCCTGCGAGAAGGCAGAGCTTCATTTCAGAGCACAGGGAAGAATCTCCGTGATATTCAAATCAGTCGGTGACACCGTAAAAAAGGGTGACAAACTGGCCGCTCTGGAAACCTATCCTCTGCTTCTCGAAAAAAAGAAGGCTTCTGCTCATCTGGCTTCCGCACAGGCAAAGACACTGCTTGCATCGGAAAAACTGCAAAAGGCGAAAAAACTTGTTCTGAACAGAATGCTCGAACAGGACAAGCAGAGAGAAAATGTAAGGAGGGCGAAGGCAGAGTTCGAAAAATTTCAGAACAGTTTTACTGCAAAGGAAAATCTGTTTCAGTCGGATGGGCTGTCCTATGAAGACCTGAGTCAGTCGAGGCTCGATCTTCAGAACAGGGAAACGATTTATAAGAACACAGAAAAGGATCTGGAAATGACATCGGTCGGTCTGAATGATGAAGACATTATTTCTTCCGGAAGAAATATTCCAAAGGATGCTGCGGAGAAAAAAAGGATTCTTCAGGAAATCAATACAGGCCCGGAAAACTCTGAACTCAATGCAATGCAGTATGAAGAATCTGCAGCCAGAACAATGCTTGAAATCATTGAAATGAATCTGAGGGAGGCCGAAATCATTTCTCCGATAGACGGAACGGTGACCAAAAAAGACAAGAATGTAGGTGAACTTGTCAGCGGAAACATTCAGAATCCTGTATTTATCGTGGAAAAACTGGACAATGTATGCGGAATATTTTCTGTCGGAGAAAAAGAATCTTCTTCTTTCAGACAGAATACGGCGGTGAAAGTCAGTGCAGATGCATACCCAGGAGAGGTATTCAAAGGATCCATCGAAAAAGTCAGTCCTGTCTTTGAAGAAAAAACTCATACTGTAGAAATCAGAACCGTCCTCGAAAACAAGGACCTCAGGCTCAGGCCGGGAATGTTTATCCGTATAAAATCTAATTTAGGAAAATCTGATATACTTTTCAAGATTCCGAGAACCTCAGTCTTTGACGAAAAGAGCGGAATTGCAAAAGTATTTCTAAAAAAAGACGGGAAGGCATTTTCAAGAGAGATACGCACATCCGGAACAGAAAAAGGAAATATCTCTGTGATCTCCGGCCTGACTGAAGGAGAAGAGATTGTTCTGGAACCTGGCCGACTGAAAGAAGGAGAAAAACTCTGATCTTCCGTCTTTTTCAATCTCTTTACAGAAGGCCTCTGGCTGTTCTTCTGTTCTATATCTTTTTTGGTATACTCGGTATTTTTTCTGCATATAGATCGGAAGTATCTCTCCTCCCGCCTGCCGATCTTCCCAAAGTTACAGTCAGAACTGATTTTCCCGATTCGGTTCCTGAGGAGACTGAGGCACTTGTGACTGTTCCGATTCTCGAGAAACTCGGTACTGTTTCAGGCATTTCTGAGCTCCGTGCAGTGTCGGAAAGTTCAGTCTCGGAGATCTATGCAGAATTCAAGAGTCGAAAGGATCTGGAATTTCAAATATTGAATATTAGAGACAGACTTGATGCAGTAAGAAGCAGTCTGCCTGAGAGAGCAGACAAACCTTTAATTCTCAGATTTTCAGCCTCTGAACAGCCGTTTATGGAAATCTCATTTCAGTCGGAAGACAGAGAACATCTCAGAGAACGTATTTTGAAAAACTGGAAAACACCTCTGGAAAAAGTACAGGGTATTGCGAAAGTCAGAATCTCCGGCGGAATGGAAAAACGTCTTACAGCAAAAATTGACATTCAGAAATTGGGGTCTTCGGGACTGTCTGCACAGTTTCTAATTGAACGTCTCAGAGGCACACTGAAAAATTTTCCATCAGGTTCAGTCAGCTCAGGAGACAAGGACATTCTTCTGCGTGTGAAAGGAGAACCGGATTCTGTAGAAGAAATTCTGAACACTGTAATTTATACAGCGAAGACCGGAGTTCCATTCCGTTTCAGAGACGGAGCCGATCTGACTCAGGACTATTTTCATGCAGAAGAGGAAAGCACAGTGAACGGAAAAGACACTGTTCTGATGGAGCTTTTTTTAGAAAGCGGAAGCAATATTGCAGAAACTGCATTTCTTGCCCAGAAGCAGATGAATGAAATTCTTTCTGCCGAGAAGGATATTCAGATGAATATACTTTATAATGATGCAGATTATATAAACGGAATGAAAAGAGGCCTTCTGATTTCTGTATTCTCCGGAGCTCTGATTTCATTTCTGATCCTGCTTGCGGCCTACAGATCATTGAGAGAACCTCTGACTCTTTTCTTAACACTGATTATATCATTTCCGATAATATTTTTTCTTTTTGAAATCTCGGGCATCGGCTGGAATATGCTTTCACTCGGAGGTCTTCTGCTCGGAATCGGAATGCTTCTGGATGCAAGCAATATCAGCATCTCTTCTCTGATCAGAACAGAAAATGAAATCGGATTCGCAGACAAGGATTTCTGTGCAGTTTCGATGAGCAGAATATTCAGCTCACTGTTCTCAAGTTCAGCCACGACTGTATTCGTATTTTTCCCTCTTCTGTTTCTGAAAGGACGGGCGGGGATAATGCTTTCAGAAATGGGTGCATCCATCTGCATTTCTGTGGCTGTCAGTTTTCTGCTTTCTGCAACCTGGACACCTGTTCTCTTCAGAAAACTGCAGTCCTTCAGAATATATTTCGAATTCCCTTTCCTGCAGAATCTAGAAAAAAGAATATTTGTAAAATATCTCTATACATTAAAATATTTTATAAAAAATCCGATTAAACTTCTGAAATACATTTTCTGTGCATCTGCACTGTCCTTTGTCTGTTTTATTTTCCTCAAGAAAGAATTTCTCCCTGTCCTAGACACGAAGGAACTCAGTCTTTCTGTTTTTGTTCCCTCAGAGCTGCTGCAGGAAAGAAGGGACGAGATACAGAAAAGAACAGAGGAAATCATTCAGAAGGAACTCCGCACTGAATTTATTGTGCTGAAAAGGAAAAGAGGACATGACCGGTTCACCTACAGAATCCTTCTGGATAAAAAGCGGTCGTCCCATACAGAGGCCTCTCTTTTACGCCTGGAAAAATCACTCAGAGAAAATCTGAAGTATCCTTTTCTTCTGAAAAGCACAGGGGACAGGCTTTCTGAAATGGTTCTGAAACATTCTGAGAAAAATACATTTCGGCTCCTCTCTTCAGATTCAACCATTCTTCAGGAAACAGGGACGAAGATCCTGTCTTCAGTGAGATCTGATAATGATATTGCATATATAAATTCTTTTAACGGAATCAGATCTTCTGAGATATCTCTTGTTCCCGACAGGGAAAAACTTTCTGAAACTAGTGAAACGCCGGAATCGGTTTCCTCCGAACTGAAGACGGTCTTTTCAGGAAAGGAAAAATTCCGTCTGAGACTGAACGGAGAAGACACAGCTTTTTATTCACAGTCTTCAGTCAATGAAATTCCGGATATTTCATCATTATATAATTATCGGATTGGAAGAGAAGAATATTCGGCTCCCCTGTCCTCAGTATTTCGAACAGAGCTTTCAGAATCTCCCGGAAAACTGACTATGTTCGGAAATCTTCACAGTTTTGAGATACAGGCAGAATGGAAAAAAGAAAATTCCAGAAATGAACATTTTGAGAAGATACGGCAGATGCTTCCGAATACAGTCATTCTTCAGGAGAATGAAAATGATTCAGAAAAAAATGAATCTCTTAGAGAAATCATTTTCTCGTTTCTGCTCTCTTATATACTTCTTTTTCTTTTCCTCTCAGGTCAGTTTGAATCCTTTAAGATCGGCATGATCCTGTTCATTTCAGTGCCTCTTCTTTTTATAGGAAGTTTTATTTCGCTTTTCCTTTTCAGAGAATCATTGAATATCGGATCTGTTCTGGGGTTTCTCCTTCTCTCAGGGACTGCTGTGGACGGAGCTGTGCTCTATTACGAAGAGATTCAGAGAACGGAAGCAGGAATCCTTTCCGGGGCGGCAAATGTATTCAGGGCAGTTTTCGTGAATCTGCTCACAACACTTTCCGGACTTTTACCGGTCATACTGAATTTTCTACCTTCCTCTGAGTGGAACAGATCTCTTGCCTGTGCTGTTTTCGGCGGTCTGATCTCATCGGCCGGCCTCACCCTGATCCTTCTACCAGTTTACCTTAAAAGATAATGATTTTAAGATACATTGAATTATGCAGAAAAAGATCAATACTCCTGTTCAGCATTTTTGCATCTCTTTTCCTGATATCTTCAGTGCGTTTTCCACATTCAAAAATTTCTGCATATTCTCGTAAAACACCCAGAGTATTTCTCATCAGATCTGAGTACCCCGGAGCACATCCTGAAAAAGTGGAAAAAAAGATTACTGAACCTCTAGAAGAATCACTGTACGGAGGTCATGGAATTCAGGAACTGGAATCTTATTCAGAGACAGGGCGTTCAGAAATCAGAATATTTCTTCATGATAATGCAGATATTCGAAAATCGGAACTGGAAATTCGGGAGAGGATAGAAAATGCATACAGAAAATTTCCGACAGATGCAAGGTTTCCTTCTCTTGAAAATTTCAGAAGGGAAAACTCTCCTGATTTGATTCTGAAAGTGGAAAAATCCGGTGGAGATGATGAGGAAAGGCAGTTTGCTGAAACAGTACTCAAACCGGAAATCCAGAAAGAAAAAACTGTTTCCGGTATCAGCATTTACGGAGGAACGAAAAGGGAATTTCTGATCTCCATATCTGCAGAAAAAATGAAAAAGTATTCCATTCCTGCGGAAATCATCCTGAGAGCCGTCAGAAAAAGCAGAGTCAAAAGCAGAATTACGAGTTTACATTATAATGATATTATCTATATATTAAGCATAAAGTCTGCGGCAGATTCTGAGGAAATGATTTCTGAGATTCCTGTATTCCGATCAGAAAAAGGAACAGTATTTCTGAAGGATCTGGCAGAAGTACACTATACGAAGACTAGACCGACGTCAATCTTCAGACGGAACGGAAAGGAGGAGATCGCAGTCTATATTCATTTTTCTGATCAGTCCGGCTCTGATCAGATCAAAAAAATTCTGTCGCAGGAAAAGTTCAAGGGGAAAATTAAAATCCTCTATGACCGTAGAGAGGCAGAAAGAAAGGAATGGTTCTCGGTATTCGCATCAGTCTCACTTCTCAGCACTGCATTTCTCTATCTGCATCTCAGAAAAAAAAGAAGGGTAATGATCGGGATACTGAGCGGATTACTGATATATTTCATCTTCATTTCCTTTTCTGAGAAATTTACCATCCCGCAATTTTATTCCGTATTTTCCGGGATCTGCATTGCATCCCTCAGAATCAGATGGAATAAGACCTCTCTCTTCATTCTGATACTTTCGGCAGCCGGGTGTATTCTCTCCGGATTTTTAGGCAATTTTTCCTTCGAAATACTGCAAACCTCGTTCTGCCTGAATCTGATTGCAGTGGGTTTAATGCATATTCTCCTTTCTGTTTATCTGAATATTCTGTATACAGGGATTCTCAAAATACCCCCCGTCTGCAGACTGAAAGACCGAATTTCAGAAATGGCTGCCGCTAGGCAGAGTATTTATAATCTAATAAAAATAGGAAACTTTATAATTTCCTATTCCATTTTCTCTACAGCTCTGATGCTGGATTCGGTTTGGAAATTTTTTCTGAAAAACAGATCACTCATTCCTCATCCGGTATATATCATATCCTCAATTCCTGTGCTTGCAGCAGTCCTGTATTCAGATTACTGTTATCTTCAGAAAAAAATCAGCTTCTCATTTCCTGAAAAAACTTCAGCTGTTACCGCAAACCTGGAGCTGCCTTCCGGTTTTTCCCTTTCTGCATCCGAGAAATCTGCTGCTGTTCTTGAACAGAGACTCTTAAAGCTGCCTGGAATAGAAACGTTTTCACTTTCAGAAAACGACCATTCTTCTGTCACTGTCCGCTCTGATAAAAGTGTTTCTTCGAAATATGACTGGATCCATGAACTCAAGAATACAGCCGGAAAAACAGAACCTGCCTATCTGTATTTTCAGACAGAGGATGGGGAACCGCCTCAGGAGGAACTTACCTTTGATGTTTACGGGAATGACTTCATTAAAATGCATTCATTTATATCCCATTCAGTTCAGTATTCAGGAACATTAAACGGCACGGTGGAATCCGTTTACAGATATAAACCTGCACGAGAGGAACTGCTTTTTCATCTGGACAGAGAAAAACTTGCAGCACTCAATATTTCGGAAGAAACTCCGGGAGAAACATTGCGGCTGTATATGGAAGGGTCAGTGATAGGAAAAGTATTTCTCAAGGGAAAAAACAGAGATCTGAGAATTGAGCTGGAAAAAAAAGAAAGAGAGGAATACCCAGACTTTCTGAAACTCCCTATTTTCGGCCGCGACAATAGGTTCACTGAATCGGGAATGATTCTTTCACCTGAGCAGAGTTCTGTTCCGGTCCGAATTCAGCACAGAAACAAAAGCAGGGTTTTAAGCTTCAGTGTAAGGCTCAATGAAGAAGGAGAAAAAAACAAGGAAGAGATTGCAGCGAAGATACTCGCCAGAAAAACGCCGAAGGACATTCGAATTGAAATCAGAGAGAAGAAAGAAAATGATTTAATCATTAAACTGAAAAAAATGAATACAGGAAGACTGTTCATATTCCTTTTCTTCGGAACAGTCTTTTCATTATATCTGCATCAGGGAAAAGTTTATATTCCTGAAATATTTTTCAGCAGTGCAGATAATAATGCTTCTACTGTATCTTTGATCATTAGTGAAATTTTCATTTCCCTGATTTCATACGGTATCCTTCCTCTGATGTATTTAATTCTCGAAATATTTCTTGGACAGGGTGCTGGATTGGAATTTATTCATATTTTTTCGGGAGCAGTAATTATCATAAAATTCAGAAGAAACACGTAAGTTCATCTCTCCGTTTTTTTAAAATCTGCCTGCCTGATTAAAATACAGCCCTGAATTCTGCAATATTTTTACATCAGGCGAATGCAAGAATGTCTCCAGAAAACCCAGTATGATAATTATCAGCTCACCGTACGCAAACAGGATATGAGATGTGGAATCTGTAATTTTATAAATGCATTAGGAAAATCTAGCAGTTTTCTAGCTTGTGATGGATTAGTAAAAACAGCGACTTACGAGTTTGCGCGCAAAGCAGCGAAGCGGCGAACCGAGCCGCAACATTGCCGCTGTGCTGTCTTAATTTGACAGCATTGGCCGGCAGGCTCCCTGCATCTTTAACTAACGCACACAAGAAGTGCGTAAGGTGAGTAAGTAAATGACTGCGGATTTCTAATGCGACTTTGTCAAGTCGCATTAGAAATCCGGGTATTTAAGCAATATGGAAAAAGATTGCAGATTTACTGTATTAAAATATATTGCAAAACTTCTGAACGGTGTGCGGACCTTAGTCGGTTCAGATGCAGTCGTTACCGGTGAAATAAAAGAATTGGAAAACTTAAAAGATCCATCTGAAACAATACAATTCTGGAATGAGTCAGTGAAAAATACAAGATACCTGGCAAATGAATTATCAGGCAGATCCTTGGAATTTTGAAGGAACAGGTGAGGTGACTTGCAATATCTTTACTTTGTATCCTGCAAGGCAAAATGGACAAATGCCGGATGCAAGTAACTGCCTAAGGTAATTTATTCCTCCGGAATGTAAGCATTGACAACATTCCGGAGGAACTTGCAAAAAATACGGATTTTTATTTCACAACCGGCATATCTTCAAGTCCGCCCGCATTGTATACAGTCTTAAAACCTTTTGATTCCAATATCTTTTTAGCCTTCCCTGCTCTCTGTCCGGACTCACAGTAAAGCACGACTGTCCTGTGCTTGTAAGATTCCAGAGAATGTATTCTGTCCTCAATCTCTTCCACAGGAATATTGACTGCTCCCGGATAATGTCCTTTGCTGAATTCGTGAGCCGTTCTTACATCCACAATTTTTGCACCTGAATGAACCTTACTTGCCACTTCCCAATTGTGATTTTTTCCACCGTCACCGCAGAAAGAAAAAAACGAAACAGAAGTCCAGAAAATGAAAAACATCTTCCATATTGATATGTTCATTGTATTATATCCTTTCTAGCCTATTTCCGAAAAGCAAAATCTTTTTTTAGGATCGGCGAATTCCATTGGTATAGTTTTCGTTGTCCTAAAAAAAAGTCAAGATGAGTATTTGAGCTTTGAGAATTTATCAATGTTTTCCCATCGCCGATCTAGGCTTTCCCTGTCAACGCCTCACCTGCAGCCGAAGTGCGTAAGGCGAGTGACTGACAGTAATCGGTTGAATATTCTTTTTTCCAATGCGATTCATCAAACACTTTAATGATCCTTATTATTAATGGTTCTTCATTACTCAACAAACGCTTCAATTCTTCTTTATCCGGCAGAACTGTTTTATAACGACTTGCAAAAATTTGTTCATTCGTTTCAGGAAGAGTAATTTCCACTAGGGCTTCATTTTTATCTCTGCAAAGGATGATTCCAATCGTTTTATTTTCATGTTCCAATTTTATATATCGATCATAGTAATTTACATACATCTGCATCTGTCCCAAATCTTGGTGCTTGAGTTCTCCAATTTTAAGATCAACCAAAACAAAGCACTGTAAGATTCGATTATAAAAAACCAGATCAATATAAAAATGCTTTTCATCAAAACTAATGCGTTTTTGTCTGCTTTCAAAAGTAAAACCCTTGCCCAATTCTAATAAGAACTTGTCCAATTTATTGATCAAAGCAGATTCGAGAAAGGAGTATTTCCGGTTTCTATCGGATCCAATTCGGCAGACACTGTCTGCGGAATTGGATAACTCAGATAAAATTTCCGCATTTGCTCCAAATTTCTCTCCGAAAATCCTTTTCCAAACTCTTTTGTAAGATGCCGAGACAGATTTTGAATTAATTCTTTCCCGTATTCAGCACGTGCTTTTCCTTTTTGCTCTTCTTTCACGATTCGCTTTCCAATTTCGAAATAGGTACTAACCATCACAGAATTGATGTTTCGGACTACTGAAGTTCTAGCTTCTCTAAGTAAAACAACTATTTCCTGAAATAATATCTCCAATCCAACCTCCTATTCCCTTTTCGTGACTTTCGTGTTTTTCGTGGTTCCTGTTTTTTTAACCACGAAAGGCACGAACTGCACGAAAGGGTTTTATAATACTTTCCTTTCTATTTCTGCTTTGGGATAACTTCCAAAATTTATCAGCAACCCTAATCTCTTTTTTGATATTTTCAAATA
>JBPOJG010000173.1:0-10213 GCA_052033835.1 Spirochaetota bacterium | reverse complement strand
TACCTCTGAACTCTTTCTTCATTTTAGGATCTTTTCTTGACCATGCATTCCATTTTTCATGATTCTTCAGAAATTTCAGTTCCTCAAATACTGCGGCCTTAGGTTTCGCTATGATGATCTCTCTTTCTAGAATGAAATCATTTGGCGAAATGACCGCCAGGATAAGAATTAATGATAAAAATACGCCTAAAATTATACCGGCTTTTTTCATAAGGATTTCCTTGACTGATGTTCTGTTCAAAGAACAGAGAACTGAATTTGAGTCAATAAAAAACGGATTTCGTGATTTCTCATATTGCGATTATACGATGCAGAACTTCATTCTGCTTTCACCCAGCCGTACATGATATACGTTTTTTTCAGAAGCTGAATGAATGCAGATTTATTCATATATTTGGGAGAGAGAAGCTGTATGGCATAACCGATATCCTTGTAATATTTTACAGGATAGTTTTCTGATGCTCTTTTTATTTCCTCATCGGGTGCAGGAAACGAGATAAAATAGAAACCTTTTTCTTTATGGTGTATTTTTATTTTTTCGGAGGCTGTCTTCGGCAGGGAGAAAAACGGTTCCTGTCCTGACGGTGAAGCAAACAGTTCGATTTTCTGAAACTGGATTTTTTCAGACGGAGATGTGAATTTTTCAGGAACAGTGATTTCGTTTGTTCTGGAAACAAAACTCGGATGCAGTCCGTCCTTTCTGATCTCACCGTACATCATCAGTCCCGACATAAAACCGTCCGGCACTGCAGTGAATGTTTTTCCCTTTTTATCGGTGATATAATAGGCATCACCTTCTATTTTTTTATAAAGTTTCATACTGTTCTTTTCCTTTCGGAACAGTGAGGACTTGTAGCAGGGGCCCATTGGACAGCATCTTTCTGTAATGATAAATTCATTTTTATTCATTCCTTCGCAGACGGACAGAAAGGCAAATGCAGAGGACTCTTTGTTTTTTGTATCCATTAGAAAAGCATTGTCTGCAGTCCCCTGCACTTCGAGATGATCTGCATAAAAATTGTAGTCGCAGTAACGTCTTTTTTTCTTTGCGGACATCAGTATGACTGATTTTGCATCCTCGTCTGAAAGAAATTTTCTTTTCAGGATTTTCTGAAGCTCCGAAACTGAAGGAGAAAAATCGTCTGCATGCAGAAATGCGGATGGAAGAATAAAGAGAAGTGAGATAAGTTTTATGATCATAGCAGGATTTATAGTCCAGAAAGGCATTCAGAGGTAAAGAAGAAAATGCTTCTCAGTCTTCTGACTTAAAAAAGAATGTTTAAAATTCTTGACAGAAACTTAAGCTAAACAAAGCGAATAGAAAGAAACATCACCGGCTTCGACTGGGAAAGAATTTTATGAATCCAGAAAGCGACGTTTCGAAACGTCGCTTTCTGGATTCTGCTAATCAAGGATTCATCTGATAGGCATCTTTCTGGGAATGAACATACGTCTTCCAGACTCTTTCGTATCTTTCATTGTCAGTCTTGGGCTTTCGCACCATAGCAATTGCATTCTTCATCTGAGCCTCTGTAGAAGAAGGCTTAGTATGGAGCTGAACTGCATAACGGGAAAGATCGCGGATCATGACATCAAAGATCTGATCGATCACATCCTTGTCCACTTTCAGCTGATCCGCTCTTTCGAGGATAAGCTGACCGTAAGGCACAAGAGTGAAAATCTCACCAAGAGAAAGCATAAAGTCCAGATCTCTTGACTGTTCTGCACTCGGAGGAGAATCCTTCAGGAATGTTTTAAGACCTTCTACCTGTTCGAGGAAGATGGAAATGTTTTCAGACTTGTACAGACTGTAAGCTTTTTTATAATCATGGAACTGAACTTTCTTCAGACCCTTTGTGGTCGGTCCCTGATGGAACATGTACGTGTCGTCGGCGAGATCTGTTCTTTCAGGAATCACAGGCATTTCCGCAGGACTGAACATCATGCTGTCCATAAACATATTGATGAGAGCCATATTGACGTGAACTGTTCCTTCGAGCTTAGGAAGTCCGCGAATGTCTCTGGCTGCAGTCTCAAAGTACATATCGTTCTCAAAACCTTTCGCTGCAATCGCATCCCAGAAGCAGTTCAGTGCCTCTTCTCCCTGCATTGTGACCTTTGCCTTGACCATAGGATTGTACAGAAGATAACGTCTGTCTGCATCGCCTGCACTTCTCATATAATCGGAAGCTCTCATTGTAAAGAGTCTCATTGCCACAAGTCTTGCATATCCGTCCATAAAGAGCTGTTTGATATGAGGGAAGTCAGTGACGTGCTGACCGTAGAGTTTTCTGTTTGCAGAATGAGCAATCGCTTCATAAAATGCGTGAGTGACGATTCCGATTGTCGCCCATCCGAGATTGTATTTGCAGAGTGCAACAGTTGCAAGAGAGGAATCCCATGCATCTCTGTCTCTTGAAAGAATATCTTCTTCTGAAACAGGATAATCCTTTACATCGAATGCTGACACATAGTTCTGAGTATTTGTTACGTTTTTAATGAGTTTATAATTAGGGTGCTGGCTGTTCAGTGCAAAGAATGTGAAACTTTTGCTGTCGCCGATTTTACCGAAAGTGGATACGATTGCTGCCTTGTTTCCGTTTCCGATATAGTATTTGCTTCCGTTTGCCTTGTACTTTCCGTCTCCTTCAGGAGTCAGAGTCATACTTGTGGAAATCAGATCCGCGCCGTGTTCTTTTTCGGAAAGACCGAATGCAAAAATTTCTCCGTTCTTCAGAAGTTCTGCAGTTCTGTTCTTCACTTTTTCGTTTTTGCTCATCCAGATGGGAGAGAGCCCAAGCATGGATACCTGCCAGGTGTACCAGTAGCAGAGACCGTAAAAACCGAGGACTTCACTGTAATGGCAGTTTCTGTGACTGTCGAATCTGGAATCGGACGGTCCGTATCCCTTCGGAGTCATCAGCGTCGCAAACGCTCCGATTTCTTTCTGAGATTCCAGGAAGTCTGCATACCAGACTCTTTCATGATCATCATGTTTCAGCTTTTTCTTGCCTTTTTTTTCAAAAAACTCAATAGTCTTCAGCATAATATTTTTGGATTTTTCATCCAGTTTGCTGAAATCAGGCTTTTTTGGATTCAACAGGAGCATTTCTACCTCTCGATTTAGTGACGGCCCTTATTGGGATAACCCTGCCGTCTTGTCTATAGTTTAGATTTTCAAACGGAACTCTGTCTGCAAGCAAAAATGGAATGTCAGAACTGAATTGGAACAGATTTAGCTTCCCTGAGCATTCAAAAAGAGAAAGGCATTTACACCGATAATACTGGAAATTTTTCCAAGTGATTTATGATAGTCCCGAATTGGCGTTTTATTTCTTTACATAAATTAAGTATCAAGGCAAATAGTTCAAGATCAGATGAACAGAGCAGATTTTCAGAAAATTTCCGAAATGAGAATACAGGAAGCAAAATTTCTATTGGATAATGCTTTTTTTGCGGGTTCTTTTTATTTAATGGGTTATGCAGTTGAATGCGCTTTAAAAGCTTGTATCTCAAAGCAGACAAAGGAATACGACTTTCCTAATTTAAGTATGGTAAAAGAAGTGTACACTCATGATTTAGTGAAGCTGTTAAAATTATCTGATCTTAAGACTGAGTTTGATTCGACAGCGAAGGAATTTCCCGCATTAGGAATAAACTGGTCCATTCTGAAGGAATGGTCAGAAAATGCCAGGTATGAAACAATTATAGAAGAAAAGAAAGCTCGTGAATTATACGAGGCTATTACTGAAACTGAATATGGAGTACTGATATGGCTGAAGAAATACTGGTAAGGGAATCTTTATCAAAACTTAAACTTGATTTAGGAAAAAAATTATTAATCGAACTTGACAAATCAAGATTTGAAATACCCATCGCCCTTTGGCTTTACGAAGTGGAAAGCTCTGAATGGCGGCTTATCCTCTATATCAGAAATTATGATCATTTAGATGTAAAGGGATTGTATGGAAAAATTGACAGTTTGCTGCGAGGCCTGGAATCTAATGAATCAGAAATAAATATTTGGAATATAACTCTCACAAACGAACGTCATCCTTATATCAGCCCAATCATTGAATTAGTAAAAAACACGAAAGTAAAACTAGGTAATAATAAATTAAGAAAAACAGTCATAAGCGGCGTTTACTACGAGGATGGGTTTTTGTATAGAGTTAATATTTGATCCAGAATTCAATTATAGTTTTGCATCCGAATAAACGAAAAGACTGCATTTTTCTGTAACATTTTTACGATTTAGTAATGAACAACAGTTACAGTCAACTGTAGGACAGTCTTAAATAAAGATCATTGATTGACCGATTCTCAACCTTTTAAAGAGCGCAGAAATTGCAGTAACCAGGGCATTACAGGAGCATTCCCTTATTTTCTGGCAATTTTGGATATATCTCATTTTATATTCTCATCGATATACTGTTCCTATTTTTATTATCCTTCTAAATTCAGAAAAGATTCTTTGATGCAGGAAATTTCTTGCAAAAATTGTTTCCTACAGGACGATGAACACATATACGAATGGTGCAGTGATGGATGCGAGTTCGCTCAACACGAATTTCAGTACACTGAAGACGGCAGTGGAAAGTATCCCAAACTGGAAGAGCAATGGTAAGTCTGCATACTATACGGATGGAAAAGGAATACTGCTTGTGGAACAGATAAATCCGCGGAAGATACTGAAGGCCATTCAGGAGATAAAACATTATACGATCATGAAAAAGCTTTCAGCTCCGATCTGTCGCTTGGACTCGCGGCCGTTGAGCGGAGTCGAAACGCAACATCTTCCGAGTTTGCGAGGTCATAAGGCTACGCAGAAGATCCCCCCTGACGCTGTAAGCGCAAATCTGGCGGGCAGCCTTTTGCCCCCCGCCGAAAGGCTTTCGCAAAAGGCTGCCGGGTGAGGTCTTATCCCCGGTGTGCCTTCTTCAGTCCTTCAATGTCGAGTTTGATCATCTTGAGCATTGCCTGGAGCACTCTCTGTGATTTGACCGGATCTGGATCGCTCATCAGTTCACCGAGTGCAGAAGGCACAATCTGCCAGGAGAGTCCAAATCTGTCTTTCAGCCATCCGCACTGAGATTCCTGTCCGCCGCCGGAAAGAAGTTTTTCCCAATAGTAGTCCACTTCTTTCTGAGTCTCACAGTTTACATAAAAGGAAACTGCTTCGTTGAATTTGAAATGTGGTCCACCGTTGAGTGCCATAAATCTCTGTCCGTCGAGTTCAAATGTGGAAACCATCGGAGTGATCTGAATGATCTTTGAATTTTCAAAAACGGAAGTATAGAATTTCACTGCTTCTTCTGCATTGCTGTCAAACCACAGAAACGGAGTAATTCTCTGCATTTTGACTGAACTCATATTTTGGACTCCGCATACTTTTTGAAATTGTCCAGTATGGACTGCCAGCCTGCACGCTGCATTTCTGCCGGATTTTCTTTTTCCGCTTCAAATATTTCTGTGACCTCGGTTTCATTTCCGTTCTGCTTGAATGTCACTTTGACAGTCCTTCCGTCGCCCATTGTATATGCGATGAGTTCATTCTCTTTGACCTCATCATAGGTGCCGAAAAAATCAAAAGACATACTTCCGTCCCTCGCTGCCATTGTGGAGGAAAACTTTCCTCCCTTTCTCAGATCGTTCGTCGATGCAGGAGTATGCCAGTCAGGGGATGCATTGTTCCAGTTCATTATATCCTCCGGAGTCGACCAGAGTTTCCAGACTTGCCCGACAGGGCATTTTATAACTGCGCTTATTGTAATCATGATTTTATCATTCATTGAATATCTCCTTTATTTTTTGGTGCAGTTGAACATCCAGCAGATGCCGAATTTATCCGTGCAGCTTCCGAAATAAGCTCCCCAGAACATATCCTGAAGTTCCATTTCCACTTTTCCGCCTTTGGACAGTGCATCAAAAAGTTTCTTTGTCTCTTCTCTCGAATCCGGTTCCAGATTTATATAGACATTGTTTCCCTGATTCAGCTTGAATCCCATTGACTCAGGCGCATCAGTTCCCATCAGAATATGACCGCCCAGAATTGGAAGTTCTATATGCATGACTAATTTCTTATCTGCTTCCGCCAGCGGAGGCATATCAGGAGAAGCAGGAGCGTCTCCGAATCGGGAAATTCCGTCCCCTGAAAAATCTCCGCCAAAAACGGATTTATAAAACAGAAATGCCTCTTCTGTATTTCTGGAAAAATTCAAGTATGTAGTTACTCTGGCCATATTGCCTCCTGTAAAATGGGAAAAATATCAGGATTCTGAAACGGGTCAGGGAGGCAAGTAATTATTTACAGAGAGACGCGGGTGAGTGCGGCGGGGCATTGATTTCGCTGCTATTGATTCAATTTCTCTTTGTTTTCTACATTAAAATGAGCTCATATGCAGTTTCTGAAAGAAAGGCAGCACTAATCATGTTTCCATGATTCATGTTTAACCGGAAGACTGTTCAATTCTTCTTTTATGTGTCTCCAGTTCGGCATATATTTATCCATATACGATAAAAATACTGTGTTGTGTTTCTTCTCCAAAAGATGAACCATTTCATGAAAAACGATATAATCCAGACATCGGAAAGGCTTCTTGGCAAGTTCCAGATTGATCCAAATTTTTCCTGCCTTACCATTGCAGGTTCCCCATTTTGTTTTCATTTTTTTTATCCCGAATTTTTTTACTTTGACGTTCAGGATTTTTTCCCATTTGTCAATGAGATCGGGAATGTTCTTTTTCATCTGGGAGCGGTACCATTCTTCAATGACCTCCTTGATTTTCTCTCTGGAAGAATCCGGTCTTATATATACATCCATTGTTCTGACCTGCAGAATCAGTTTAGGAGGCCTGTCTTCTTTAATGATGTTCAGCAAATATCTTTCTCCATTATAATAATGATTTTCCATGTCTAAATATTCTCTGGGCGTTTCTCGTTCCTGCTTCAGGATTTTAGTCTGCTGCTTTTTTATCCAGCCCAGTCTCGAAATTGCAAATACCCGGATTGTATTCAGTTCATACTTCAAGGGAGCGGATATTCTGACTCTTCCGTCAGGAGGGCAGACACTCAAATGGATATTTTTAATATCCTTATGTTCCACCTCAATGGAAAGACTGCCGACTTCAATTTTTTCCATTTCAGTATTCCGGCTGATTTTTAATGATTTCATATATCCGTCTTACTTCATAAGTATCATGAAGTATATCAAAGATTTTTCCCTGAATGATTCTTTCCTTGGCCGGATTGCCTCTGAAGCCGTCCTGAATTACGCTTCTTACTGCACTGTCAATTTTCAAGGCCAGCTTTTCATCTTTGTTCAGATTATTGTAAAGAGCAATTTTCCCGGGTGTATCGAGTGAGGACGGTGTATTTTCTGCCTTTCCCGTGTTCAGTCTGTCTATGATTTCCTTAATTTTTTCCAGGTACTTCTCATAATTCAGCGCATCTGCTTTTCTTTCTTTGATCAGAGTGTCCAGAAGAACGGAAAGTTTTTCGTAAAATGCAGGGTCAATTGCAAAATCTTTTATAATCTTGCTTCTTACATTGTTTTCTATTGTTTCCGCTGCCGCAGTTTTGTTTTTCTTGATGTTTTCCGGAAGAGTTTTTAATGCTTCATGGATACCAAGTATCCTGATCACTTCCAGCAGAGTTTTCTGTTCAAATTTGGAAACGGTCTTTGCGTCCTCAGCCTGAATGTACATATCCATCAGACTCCGCATATCCGCTTCATAAGGTTTCAGATCCAGCTCTTCACCGCTGGCCCTTTTAATTTCCGCTCTGACGGCAGTATAGTAATCCCTCTTCTGATTCAGACCGTTTATCTGATTTTCAGTGTACCCCGCATCTTCAAGTTCACCTGCAATATTTGCATAGGAACGGACAAAGTTCGCCACGCAGGAATACAGTGCTGCCCGCAGATGTTCTCTTTCTTTCAGATCTTCCGGGATTTCCGTATTTCCGCAAAAATACCGGATGCATTCCATTGTTCCTTTAGGAGGAAGAACAGGAACAAGAAGTGTTTCCATCGCTTCTACAGAATTGTCCAGTTTTTCCTTTCCGATGGTCAGCCTGTCTTTGACATCGATTCCCTCATCTTTTTCATCTGCCGAATTATCCAGCTCGGATGTGTACACAGAGATCGCTCCCTTTACTTTTCGGAAAAGATCCTTGTAGTCTACGATATATCCAAAGTCCTTGTCATCCCCGTCCAGCCTGTTTGTTCTGCATATTGCCTGAAAAAGTCCATGATCCTGAAGGGATCGATCCAGATATAAATAGGAGCAGGGCGGTGCATCAAAACCGGTCAGAAGTTTATCTACAACGATCAGCAGCTTCATATTGACTGCTTCTTCTCTGAAGAGTTTCTTCGCATTGTCCTCGTAGGCTTCCGTGTTTTTCCATTTTCGACTGTCGCCTTTTGCATCCCCTTTGAGAATTTCCATATACGTACTGTAAATCCACTGTTTTTCCGTCTCCGTGTTCGCTCCAGTTTCTTCCGTGACCAGATCCTTCGCGTTTGGGTCATAGGAAGTGATGAGAGCAGTTTTGTTCTTCAGTTCTGTTTCCTGAAAGACTTTGAAATATCTGCATGCAGCGTAAATGCTGGAAGCCACCAAAATTGCGTTTCCTTTTTCAGAACTCAATCTGGGCTTAGTGGAAAAATCAAATACAATGTCCTGAACAATTTTTTCTATCCTGGGTTTTGAACTGAAGATATTCTGTATTGTCCCCCAAGATTTTTTTAGAAGTGCCTTCCTGAAATCATTGAGACCGTTGGTTTTTGCTGCAAACCATTGATCTACCTTGTCCTGAGAGTTCAACCGCTGATCTACATCCCGCGCCTCATAGACCAGATCCAGTACAACCTTGTCTTCTACCGCCTCATTGAATTTATAAGTGTGAATATAAGGTGATTTACTGATGGGAGAAATTCCGAATACTTCGAGACTTGTCTTCTTATCCTTTCTGAGAAGAGGCGTTCCTGTAAATCCGATGAATACAGCTTTTTTCAGGACTGCTTTCATTGCTTCATGCAGATCGCCTCCCTGCGTGCGATGGCATTCATCCACAAATACAAATAATTCTCCGTGAGTAACAGGAGGATTTTTTTTGATTTCTTTAATAAAGTCTTTTATATCGGAATCTTTTTTCCCAAATTTATGAATGAGAGAACAAAGAATTCGAGGAGTCGGACTGGCAAGCTTATGCATTAAATCCAACCCGCTTTTTGTCCGGACAATCTTTTCGCTTACATCCTGAAAGACTCTTTCGATTTGCTTATCCAATTCCACTCTGTCGGTGATAATCACAATTCGAGCCTTGGGGTTAAATTCGAGTATCCACTTGGCAAGAAGAACCATGACAATACTCTTTCCGCTTCCCTGTGTATGCCAGATGATTCCTCCGTGTTTGATCTTCATATGCTCCTGTGCTGCTTTGATTCCGAAGTATTGATGCACACGGGGCAATTTTTTAACACCGGAATCAAATAGAATAAAATCATAGATGAGTTCTAAGATTCGCTTTTTGCTGCACATCTTGATTAAATACTTATCCAAAGACAGACGGCTGTTATCTGCAATATCCTCTTTCCATTCCAAAAAGTATTTTTCACCGGTTCCAATCGTTCCATACCGAAGTCCTTCTGTGTCAGAGCCAGCAAATACAAATTGAATGGTGGTAAAAAAAGACTGAATGTATTTCTCCTGCTGGTTTGTAATATTTTGGCGTATACCTTCGCCGATAGAAACAGTAGAGCGTTTGAGTTCCAGAACACCGATTGCAATTCCATTGATATACAGAACGATATCAGGACGTTTTTCTTTCTCTCCCTTAATCGTAACCTCTTCGGCTATCGCAAAATGATTGTTAGCTGTATTGACCCAATCAATCAAATGTACAGTTTCGTAATTATCCCCCACATTCTCTTTTACTTTGACACCATAGCGAAGTTTTTCATAGACTGCTTTATTTCTCTGATATAAATTTTCCCCATCCTCTGTGGCTTTCTGTAATTCCATAATCGAAGAATGAATCAGAACATCGCTCACTCCATTTTTTTTAAGAAAACGATTCAGCAGGGCTTCATCAATATTAGAGTTGTTGAAAAATAAAAGAGCTTGTACAAAACTCTTCTGATCATCAGATGGAAGAATGATATTACTGGACAGAGTTTTCAGCAGCGGGAGAATATCGCACGCGCTTGTCG
>JBPOJG010000252.1:0-4078 GCA_052033835.1 Spirochaetota bacterium | reverse complement strand
CGTGACAGTGAAAACATTCTGCAGTCTCCCCGTTAAATATATTCATCCCCCTGATCTGAGAAGCAGTCATTGCATCTGTCTTTTTTTGATAAATATACTTATCATATGGAGAATTGCCGGAAATCATCGTCCTGATAAAGGATGCAATTGCAAAACGGACATTCTGTTCCGAATAAACATCATCTCCGGCCCCGAAAGCTGCAGCAAAAAGTTCCTTGTATCTGGAATCTGACTTCAGTTTCTGCAGATAAGTATCACCCTTGAGTCCAAGTTCAACAGGACTGATTCCGAACATAGGAGACCTTGCCTGCTCCTCCAGTGTTTTCTGAGTATTGTTGCTCCAGGTAAGACGTGGATGATATGCTGCATTGGAAAGATGCTGTGAACTTCTTGTATGAAACTCGCCGGTTGAACCGACACCTACAGGCAGTCCATCTGAAAAGGCAATCGCCTGGATATGACAGCTGGCACATGACTGAGTTTCATTTCCGGACAGTTTTTTCTCATAAAAAAGAAACCTTCCCAGATTCACCTTGGCCTCGGTCATCGGGTTTGCAGCGGGCACTGCCGGAACAGGAAAACCTGTCGGCAGATTCCAGTTATATCCGGATATGGATGCCAGTAAACCGGCCCCAATCAGAAACTTTTTGTTTTTTTCGCCGTCTGAAGACTTCACGGTGCAGAATGAAAAAAACAATGATAATGAAAAAAAAATATAAATCCGTTTCATAATACCAATCTCCCTTATGACTGTATTTCTGTTCTCAGAATGTTTTTACTTCGACCGCAAGGATGCTCTTTCTTAATCCTGAAAATCCGCCTGAGAGTTACCTGGAGGCTGTGTAAAAGCTCGGATTTATTGCAGATCTCAAAATAAACAAAATGTTGGATCAATAGCGAAGCGAAATCAGTGCCCCGCGACTCCGCGTGAACCCCATTTTTATGCTTTTACACAACCCCTGAACAGCTCTGTTTACTTGATGCTGAATGCTGTCTGCGTACCGGCTGAAGTTCCGTCGGAAGCCTTGACTCCTGTATTTGCCAGAATTGAAGAACAGGCTGCTGTTGTATTTCCTGCCATACAGCTGTTGTCTGCAGATGCAAGATCTGTTCCTTTAAGGAGACTGATCACATCCAGAACTACAGTGTCTGAAGACGAATTGAAAAATGAACCAGTCTTGCTTAAAGAAATTGTAGGTCTGTTTTCGTAAGTGCAGGACGTGGACGGTGTTGCGGCACTCGCTCCATTGCATCCTCCGCTCCCCAGATGATATTGGGTTGTCTTGGAAGTTGTTTTGTCCTTGAACTCATATTTGAGGAATTTGTAACCGCCCTTCCATGACCAGTACATTGCACTGATGTTTTGAGGAGCAGCTGCAGTTGTCACATCCATAAAATTTACGTCAGAGGGCACCCCAATCTGAAATTCCAATCCAGTGTAATTTCCCGCTGCAGATGTTCCCTTTATTGCTGTATTCTTATCTGTCGTCGGTCCTTGTGAAGCGTTGGCGCAGTCACCAGTACCATCTTCAAAATCCAGAAGAGCCGTTTTAGAAGACTGCCATTTTCCATCCGAAGCAAGATTGAATGGGACCTTGCTTCCGTCTGCCTTCACGAGATTGACATTGCTGACGTACATTCTCAGATCCTGGATCTGAACTGCTGAAGAGGAGCTTGTGGCAAAAGAAGTGCCGCATGCGACGTTCTTAGTGTTTCCTGCATCTATACGGAAAGTAATGGAAGTGACCGGTGTACCTGCACTGGCGATCAGAGCAAGAGCCGTCAGGTTCCTGTTCTTTGTATCGTTTTTGGATGTGTCAGTTTTACAATTGCTGAAAATAACAAGCATTGCCGAAAAAAAAGTAATAAAAAATTTCATAAAATCTCCTATGATTTTTAAAGTTCTGCGGATATGATAATCCGCACAGTGTAAAGAGTTATGTCAGAACTGAAGGATAGATTTTATGATTTGGGCGGAATGAAAGGAGAAGGATCAAATCCTTCACGTAAATGAACTCTGTATTCTGCTGTGAAACCTTTGTCAGTAATAACAGTTGGGGCAATACGGGATGCGGCAATACAGAAGACCTGCTTGGAAAAACTGTGTCCCGACTTTGCTTTTGAGGACTTTTTGCACACACAGAGATGTTTTTCTGATTTTGCCGAATGGCAGTCTGGAAGATTATCCAAATGACTGTCCGAATTCACTTTATTTTTTGAAAGAATGAAATCATCTTTCTTTGAACTGTGTTTCTCAAACTTTGACCCATGATTGCATTCACAGATTTTTGCAAGATATGAATTTTCCAGATTGGAGAAACCGGCATCGTAGTACATGGATGCTGAAATGATTGCAGGAATAAGCAGTGCACTCAGAAACTTCAGCATACAATTCCAAAGGAAAAAAGAAGCATCTGTACGTCAAGCGGATATTTTTCGCATAATTGGAAATTAGTCATTTCATCAGCATAAATAAAATTTAATTTTCTAGGAAAAATACTGTAACAAAAAATCTATGTAAATCAAATGCTTGAACTTGATTTACAGTCAGAAGAAAAGCTGAGAAAGATCTGGAGTGAGAACAATTTTTCTCTGGATATCCCAATCATCGATCTTCAGCATATCTGGCTGATCTGGCTTCTGCTTCAAATGGAAGAAGAAGTTCTTCGGCCGGATTCGCCGGAGTCAGATGCCAGAACAGATTATATCATCTCAGAACTTGTCAGCTTCACCACAGAACATTTCTGGCTGGAAGAATGTCTGATGGAACACACTAAGTTCAGTGAAAATAAGGAACATACCTCACAGCATAACAGATTCATAGAAGAAGTTTCCAGACAGATTCATGGAAGAATGGAAAACAGAAAAGAACAGATCTCACAGTTGATCGGCTTTCTTAAGAACTGGCTTTTTGGGCATATACTGATTGAAGATTCGAAGTACAAAAAGTTTTTCCTGAAAGACAATATTGATATTCGTCCTTTTTTTGAAGATCTGATAAAAAATCAGAGATCTGTGGTCATCAGTAAAATCCAGGCGGAACTTTACAATCGTATCTGCCGTTCCAATATGTCAGAAGTTTCCTCAAAGGATGTAGCAGTAGATGTGTATAAAATATGGAAAGCATATTCACTGAATCTTGGCATTCCGATTATGGACATACAGCATCTCTGGCTGGTGAAAATGATCGTAGAACTTGAAAGAGCCAACAAATCAGCATCCTCAAAGAATCGGGATGAAATGTTCCAAAAGACGATATTGGAAGCCGTCGATTATGCCAAGAATCATTTTCAAGTAGAAGAAAACCTGATGAAGGAATTTCAATTCCCGGAGCTTGGCAGACATTTCAAAACTCATAGAAATTTTATGGAATTCATTTCTGCACGGAATATTCAAAAGAAAGAAAAATTATTTCCTGCATCGATCGGACTTGTAAATGATTTAAAAGAATGGCTGATTTCTCATATCGCAATTGAAGACAAACAGCTTTCACTGTTTCTGAAAACTCGTTCAAATGAAGTGGAGAATTATATCAACATGAAAAAAGATGAAGGGGTATTTCGTCTTCCTCAGTCTCAGATGAAGTTTTATCTGCAGATTAAAAATATGTAATTTTTATTTCGACTGACTCACCTTATGCACTTAGTGTGCCGGTGAGTGACTAAGACAATCCTAGGGGTTCGGACCCAAAGTTTGGTCAGTAGAAATATTCCCCTGCTGCCCAAAGACGGACAGCAGCGGGAGGAAAGATAAAGAAGTTTTTAGGTAAGGACGCTTGCGAGCCAGGAGATGACCTGACCGAAGAATTCATTTGTGAGGAAGTTTTTCAGATCCACTGGATTTCTGTTCAGAGAATCGTTGTACCAGGCATTATATTCACTGACTTGAGGAATTGACAGTTTGTACTTTGCATTGATTGCCTTGATCAGTTCATTCGCCATCACTGAGTGACCGTACATATTCGGGTGAACTCCGTCCAGTCCAAAGAGTCCCGGTTTTCCTGGAAGAGGCCAGTTTGCTCTTGCATTTCCGGGAGTGTATCCGTTCGGACCTGAGATCGGTCTTCCGTTTTCCTTGA
>JBPOJG010000025.1:0-71142 GCA_052033835.1 Spirochaetota bacterium | reverse complement strand
GATAAAAAAGAGGAGTTCCTACAAGGGCAAGTTTGGAATTGTATTCAGACTGTGCCTTGTTCATCGCCTGAAGGTTGTATGCAAAAAATCCCAGAGTGGCGAGAGCAGATGCAGAATAGATTGTGCCCTTTGTCTTTGCACCTGCATAGGACTGTCCCCAGCCGGGAAGAAACGTGGATCGAAATACCACGTCGCCCCGAGTGATTGTTTTTGGGATCGGTTTTTCTGTGAGACTTTTTTTGTCCTTGTCTGGAGAAAAAGAAAGTGCGAGATCGCCGGTTTTTTCACCGTGCAGACTGGTGTAAAGTCGCTGCCACTTCTGCATCCGCATATTCTTTTTCGATCAGACTGTTTCTTGCAGAAGATTTGCTTGTGTACAGAACGTCGCGGCAGGCATCCAGAACTACTAATGATTTTTTAATATTTTTGCTCTTGATTCTGGATATGATGTCCTGCACACGGACGGAGGTATTGAACTGTCTGTCCATCACAGTGTCTACAGAAACCAGATATCCATTTCCGTCCGGATCTGAAATCCCGTGACCGGAAAAGAAAAACACAATCAGATCATCCGGCTCGGAAAAACGCAGTACAGAGTCGAGTTTCTCTTCAATATTCAGTTTGGTTGGAAAAAGATTTTCCTTGTCGTTTCTCGGATCCACATCATCCGTCATTACAAATACCTGATCGAACTGACCCTCATCTCTGAAGATTTTTCCCAGAATCTTGGCATCATTTCTAGCCTTGCTCAGTTCACTGATTCCGGTGTCCTGATACTTGTTTACACCGATGACAACTGCATAACGTTTTCCGAAATTGTCTTCTAGGTCCTGGATCTTCAGACCCTTTGTCTTGGTTCCTGTATTGTACTTTTTGACGGATTTTGTCTTTTCTTCGGAGGATGCAATTTCATTTTTCTTGGGCGGATTTTTATCTTTCCTATCAGTTTTGATACGGATTTTTCTTATCCTTTGAAAATTCATCCTTAAAGCTGGAAAGTTCCTTTTTCACTTTTGCCAGATCTTTCTTGACTGTGGACAGTTCTTCCTTAGTCTCATTCAGCTCTTTTCTCAGTTGAATCCTTTCTTCCTCTGCCGATTCAGGTACAATCCCTTCCGTGGAAATGAAAAAAACAGTTAAAATAGTACAGAATGTCGCCTTCAGCTGCCGAACAGGAAAGAAAAAGCAAGGATAGAAGCCTCAATGTCTGCGAGGCAGTTTTCAAGAACAGTGCTTCTTATTCAAATGTACCGTAGCAAAAGAAAGCACTCAGGCTGGACAGGTATCGATTGGAATCACTGTAAATGAACTCGCAATATTTAATAATGCAGCAGCTCCTCCAGATGTACTCAAGAATGAGGCTGTTTCATTTGATTCCTATTCAGGACACCCAGAATCAACAGGAACATATCATCATCATGCTGCAGTTCCGATGGTTTTACTCCTACAGATTTAGATTCACTGGATGGACATACTGCAGTAACAACTCATTTCAGTACAGCTACGTATCATTATCATTTTGCTTAGATGCAACTGCGACAATCTATACACTGATGGGTTCTTACTTTTACGGAAAACAAGGCTCAGTCAGCAATTAATTGTAATACTTTTTATCCGGCAGTTCGGCTGCTATGTGTCTTTATCGAATTTGGTGCTGATAGAACAGAGATTTTTCACTGACGAATATTCTTTTATCATTTCAATAACAAGGATCAGTCTCCATTCCCGCCGTATTTCTTCGCCATTTTTTCCAGAACAGTACCTAGACCGTTATTCTTCAGCCTGTCATACATAAACCCGTCATAAATCCCGCTTTTTACTGAAAGGCTTACTCCTTGACTTTCTTCTTTGGCTGACAATACTGATCCGCCGAATTCATCTTTTTCAACAGATACAATTCTAAGAGTAACAGTCCAGACAGAAGAAGGATGATTGAAAAAGAAACTTTCTGCTTTTCTGATTTCTGCGGAAATCTCTCCAATATCCTTTTTATCCGTAATGATAATCTTCTCAGAAATAAGTGATTTATATTCTGTTGGTTCAAGAATGATCTCCTGGATTTTATCCTCAGGCATTTCTTTCAGAAAACTCAAAGTTTTCCCGCGTCCAGGCATCAAAAAACAGGCCGAGAATGCAGCCGACAGACATAAACCCAAAAACATCTTTTTGAAAAAATTCACACTTATCCGATTCTTAATCTCCAAAATTCTTTTCTCCTGATGAACCTGCTTTCTATTGAATGGGAAACGATCACCGCGAAAGAACCGGAACCATATTTTAAAGGGTTGGGGCGATGTAAAAGCTAAATTTCACGGGCAAATTACAGTATCATAGCACAGAAAGTCAGCTAAAGCCCAATAAAGTCAACTGTAAAACAGATTCCAAGGCTCCTTATCAGTAATTATAAATTGACAATTTTATTGTCTGGCTTCTGATTGCTTCAGTTCCAAAAAAAATTGAAGGGGGGTGCAATGGAAACAAAAACGTCGTCTATTCTAAAATCGGTTTCAGCACTGCTGGAATACTTCGCTTCTGACGGTGACCTGATGGGACTGTATCCGATTATCGGGAAAGGTATTGAATCCTGGCCGGTCATCAGTGTTCCTCATTCCGGTGACCCAGCAGAGATCATTGCATCCTCCCCCGCTTCACATGTTCCGTTCAGCTGGTAGAAATTTCAGAATTGAAATGAATTTTACTGTATGTGTGCTTATTTCAATGCTGATTCATTTGATTTTCTTCTGGAACTGGGATCAGTCTTCAGCACAGGACATTCCAGTAAAAGTCAACAGAGGAATTTCCATTTCCCTTCAGAATATTTCTCTCAATGCAGCCGGCACCAAAGATGATGCATCACTCTCTAAGATTTCAGGAGACCCTGGAGCGGTATCAAAAGAGATTGAACGGTTTAAAAACTCCCTGATCTATCCTGAGGATGCAATAGCTCAGGAACTTGAGGCAGACTGCATATGGAAACTCATACTGGAAGATGGAACGGTAAAAGAAATTATAAGCATTCATAAATGCAGATATGAGATATTTGATTCACATTTTAGAAAATCAGCAAAAGACTGGAAGTTTCAGCTTGCAGGAAAACAGGAACTGACTGTACCTGTAAGTTTTAAGATAAAGGGGACAGCAAATGAACAGCAATGATATTTTATCACTGATACACAAGGCAATGGATGCAGAAATTGAATCAATTCAGGTTTTCAGAAAATCGGTCGGTGCTGAATTTGCAGAAGCAGCTCAGATGATCTACTCTTCGGAGGGAAAGGTTGTTCTTACCGGTGTCGGCAAGTCAGGGGATATTGCAAAAAAAATATCTTCCACAATGACTTCCACCGGGACTGAGGCCATTTTCCTTCACCCGACTGATGCTGCACACGGAGACGCCGGCGGGATCAGAAAAGATGATGTGGTTCTCGCAATAGGAAAAAGCGGAGAAAGTGATGAACTGCTTTTTCTTATCCCCACGATAAAGAGAATCGGAGCTAAGCTGATTGCACTCACAGCAAATCCTAAATCAAGACTGGCTCTTGCTGCTGATCTTCTGCTCTATACGCCGGTGGAAAAGGAGGCTTGTCCTCTGGACCTCGCTCCCACTTCAAGCACAACAATTGCTCTTCTCGCCGGAGATGCTCTTGCTATGGCTCTGATGGAAATGAGAAATTTCAAAGCGGAAGACTTTGCTCTGTATCATCCCTCCGGAAGACTCGGTAAAAGACTCAGTCTGAGTATAGAAGACGTAATGAGAAAAAATGATTTAATACCCAAAGCGTCTCCCAGCGCAAAGCTCGAAGAAATCCTGAATGAGATTACCGGAAAATATCTGGGTGCAGTCTGCATTGTAGATTCTGAGAACTTTCTGCAGGGAATCATTACAGACTATGATCTGAGAAAAAGACTGAGCGAAGGATCTCTCTCAAAAGACCTGCAGGCTGAAGAAATGATGAATAAAAATCCGATACGTTTTCTTACCGGCAGAAAAGCCTACGACATACTTAAAGAGATGGAAGACAGAAAAAGACCCATATCTGTTGCACCGATTATTGAAGAGAATGGAAAACTTGCCGGAATAGTCAGTCTTCATGATCTTCTGCAGAAGGGACTTTAAGGTGAGTTACTGAAAACTATGATTCAGGCAACTGCCAGTTATGAGGTTTTTCTTTCCCAGCTCAGGGAAATTCACAGATTTGCCGACTTAGTCCTTCATGCAGGCCCTCTTCTTGAGGAAAATCTGAACAGGATAAAGGACGAAAATCAGGATATAAAATCATTAAAACCTGTTTTCCTGAAAAATACATGCACCGTTTCTCATCTGAAGCAGTGCCTGAATACTTATCAGTTTTCTCTGTCTAAGTATATTTTCCTAAGCACATTTACTTTTTTTGAATCCTATATTTCCTCTGTGATCAATGAACTTTTCGAGTTTCACGGCGGAACTGAAGAACTGAAAAGACTTTCCCTTCTTCGCCCACTTCCTGAAAAATATGATCCGGAAGTAAATATAGAAAAATGCAGAAAAAAACTGCAGGAATATCCGAACAGCAAAGAGTCTTTCAAATACATAAAGTATACTCTGGAGCTCAGCAGGAGTTCTTTCAAATTTCCAAGTGAAATACTTGCAGAATACGGAATAGACAGTCTAAAAAACAAAATTGATAAAAGAAATTATAAAGCTGTCTTTATTATGCAGATAATGAAAAACGCATTCCATTTTGATGCTGATACAGTAAAAGTCAGACATGCAGGAAAAAAATTTACAAGTTCAGTATCAGAGACGTTTGATCATTTCCGGAGTTTCAGAAATGATCTGGTTCACGGTGAACATATCAAAAACGGAATAACTCATTCCAGACACAGAAGAAGCCAGGCACCGGAAAATTATATCACATTTGATCTGAAGAACGCTTACGGGAAATCCAATACCATCAAAAAAATTGCTTCTGAATTTGACAGACATTTATTAAATCATTTTTTTATTACAGAAAAATATAGATAATTTCTATATAAAAGGTGTATACCAGGACGAAGTATCCAGCTCCATCATATTCCTTTCATTTCGTATTTTTAGGAGATACTCATTCAGAGACAGAAGTTCTTTATCATTTTTGCTTCCCAAAAAAGGCTGAACATGAATTGAATTTTCTCTATTCTTTTCGCAGATACTCGGACTGTCGTCCATAATCAATACTTTTTCCATACTATAACCATACCGTTTCAAAACTTTCAGATTCTTGGAGTACAGATCATTCTCAGTTACATAGTTTGGAACATAACCTTCAAAATCACACCGGCTCCTCCCCCAGACAAACTGAAAAGGCATATCTGCAGGGAAAACAGTTTCAACGATTTTCTGAACATATTTGTCAGAACCGGCCGACCAGATGGCCAATGCAAAAAATCCTGAGACCGATTTCAGGAATTCCAGGAAATAAGGTCTTAAATAAATAAAAAAATGGAACACTTTATAATCAAATTGCTTATGAATCTCAGTTTCGGACGCATAAATTAGAGTCGAATCCAGATCCATAACCAGCAGAATTTTATCGGAAGCATTTCTATGGGGATTGCTGTTCACTTCGATCATAACTCCTTTCCAGTCTGATTCAAGTCATTTTTTTTGCAAGTAATAATATCAGGATAAATTACATAATTTCATCTATATCGATATATATTAATATAATATATAATATA
Source organism: Spirochaetota bacterium (assembly GCA_052033835.1). Lineage (GTDB taxonomy): Bacteria > Spirochaetota > Leptospiria > Leptospirales > Leptospiraceae > DAORDI01. The sequence continues at coordinate 65,442 of JBPOJG010000025.1, read as the reverse complement.
TAATATGTATTATATATATCACATGATCTCAGGTCTCATTCATCTGATCGTAATGCTTCCATCGGCATTCCTGCATCATACATTGTATAAAATTGGAACAAAGATAAGAACTCAGCCTAAGGGCAGCGACTTTGAAGCTTGCGCCGTAGTTACTTTAACCAACATTTCACGCCTACCGGCGGTTTCGCAAGTATGGAAGCTGGTAGCGTGGAAGCCGCTAAGGGACTTCGTCCTCGCCGTTTGCAGAAAATGATTCAAACCTTATACAGATATTCAGACTGATAAAGAAAATTGATGAACTGTTATGTCAATCAGTATGGGGAAAGAAAGCGGGCGACCGTTAAAGTTTCTAGGCGTAACCATTCTTCTGGAAGGAAAAAATAGACCGTGCATATTCGAATGTTCTTTCACTGTATTAGCAGCAGTGGCAAATCCGCTGATGATATCTGCAGTATAATTGTGCTGGATAAGTCTGCCTGTTTTAATGTCAAAAATAAATTCCTGAATTCTGCTGTGGGTTGGAATTGAATCAGGGAAATCGGCTTTCAAAATTCCTTCTTTTTTCTCTGTCCATTTTATTTCATCATTCATCAGCAATGCAGGCATAGTAAAGTAATTCCAGAAAGCGTAGTTGGCAAAATAGGCCATATCGAGGTCATCCCAGTAAAAAAGTCTCCTGCCGAAAGAAAAATAATCCCTCGCATCCTTTCTTTCTTCAATCAGTTTTCCGGAACTGTCTTCCAGCCTGACATCTCTCCCATTCAGAATACCGACGATACCGCTTCGTTTTCCAATAGGCATCAATCTGCTTTCCGGTCTGTGAATTTCCATTCTGATTTTTGCATTCTCAAAAAATGGCCTTCTTTTTAAAGTAAATGCAAGGCCTTTGACTGAAACATCAGCTTCAATGTATCTGGAATTTTCCCAGAGTTCCCGTCCGCCATATGCATCAATTGCTTTTTTTGCAGTCTCTGTCAGCATCATAAAGCAAGTTTCCTTATAATAAATGCAGCGATAAAAGACTCCAGCAGACTGAGTGGCACAGCGACCAGAAGCAGTCCTTCCGGCAGGACGCCTAGATTTCCAATGACAACCCACATAAGCACAAATCCTATATACCATGAAAAGAGGGCAGTATGTATGAAGGAAAATTTTTTTGAAATGATAAATACTGCGACTGCAAACATGACTGACCAGATTCCCCAGACAGCTCCGTTCAAGGGTTCAGAAGGGAATTTGATCCCCATTTTTTCATAATGACTGATCCAATATGATTTAATTATAATTTCATTTCTGAGAAATTCAGAAATACTGATCCAGACGGATGCTGCCAGTATAGGCAGAACCGCTGTCCTAAGTATGCCGTTCATCAAAGGCTCCTTTTCCGGCTGCACCGATTATGTTGTCAATGCCTATATTGAAGAATATTTCCATGATGTCAAGATTTATATCTGAAGATCTCACTGGGTTGTGTAAATGCATGAAAAATGGGGTCCAAGCAAAGACGCGGGGTTGACTGAAAATCAATTGGTCTTATCACGGAATTTGAGAAAAAGCAGGGATTTTAGCAGCTTCCACGCTTGCAGCGGTTTCCGAGCTTGCAGCGATTTCCAAGCTTGCAGCGATTTCCGAGCTTGCAGCGATTTCCAAGCTTGCGACGCTGCGCTATTAGAAATCTGTATATAACTATATACTTACATACAGTTTTTTTATAAATTCCCGAAAAGACCCGGCAGTAAATCCAAGAGTGGCGTAGTTTAATCTGTTGAACACTTCGAAGTATTTCGGATGTTCTCTGTCATTCAGAATTTTTTGTGAATCAGGAAATTCATCAATAACCTTTTGAATTCTGCTGTCAAAGAAATCTCCGAAGAACTTTTCCGGATAATTCCATAAATACTCCCAGTAATACAAAGCGCCAAAATCATTCTTATTTAAAGACATACACAGCAGACTTCCCCCTTCGCAATACCCGACAGCTATCACATTTGTGGGCAGAAACTGTTCATCGTAAAACCTCTGGTTTTTTAAATTGAGATCTCCGACAACCCGCCCCGATTGATTGCTGAAATTAATTCCATACAGCTCAAGGAGAGAACCGGACTGATTTGCATTCATTCTGACATTCGGAATTTCTGTTTCAAATAAAACCGATCCGTCAGATTCGATGAATCCTCCATTGTATTCCTTTAAAAATTCGGAATAGTCTTCCGGCAGTGTTTCAAAATCTGTGATATCAGAAACAGTTTCTGTAAAATCACTGATCACCTTATCTGTAATTTTCATATAAGATTTTACTATTCTGATATTTGAATGCAATATGCTCAAGTAACTCATCTCAGTTCCTCTCATCATTCTGAAATAATTGTCAAATTCTGCCTTTGATTCCTGCAAGCCTTTTTATTGAATTATATCCTGCAAATTGAGGAGTCGCAAAATAAATAAGTAGACAGAAAATCAGTCTCATAAATAGTTAGCACAATGCCTAACTATTCAGATACTCTAAATGATGTATTTCAAACACTCTCTGATCCAACAAGAAGAGCAGTATTGGAAATGCTGAGCAGAGGCCCTGCTTCAACCAAGAAATTGGCAAAACCGTTCAAAATGACTCTGCCTTCATTTATGCAGCATCTGGACAGACTTGAAAAGTCCAAGCTGGTAAAATCGGAGAAAACAGGAAGAATAAGGATCTATCATATTGCTCCAAAATATCTTTCAGATGCAGAGCAGTGGATGGCAAAGCAGCGTACGTTATGGGAAAGTCGGCTGGATCAGCTGGACAGTTATCTGCAGAAAATGGGAGGAGACCAAAATGAATAAAAATGATTATAAACTTGATCCTAAACTGGATTTGGTTCTGGAAAGAATTGTAGATGTTCCTAAAGAACTGGTATGGAAAGCTTGGACTACACCGGAAATTATAAAGCAGTGGTTTACTCCAGTTCCCTGGAAAACAGTCGAATGTGAATTAGATCTTCGGCCAGGCGGAATGTTCAGGACAGTTATGCAGTCCCCTGAAGGAGAAAATTTTCCGAATATGGGATGTTATCTGGAAGTCATTCCAAATGAAAAACTTGCCTGGACCGATGCACTTCTTCCTGGATTCCGTCCAGCAAGCGGCAGACCGATGAATTCAATGTCATTCATTACAGTTTATATACTTCTGGAAACTCACGGAACCGGCACAAAGTATACAGCAATTGCTCTTCACAGCAAAGAGGAAGATCAGATCAAACATAAGGAAATGGGTTTTTACGAAGGCTGGGGAACTGCCCTGGATCAGCTGGTAGCCGCAGTAAAGAAAATGTAATTATTATGCAGTATAAAGAGACTGGTTTGTGAAAAATTGTGTCCTTTTAAACATAAGCCAGTCTTTTTACAGATCAAACCTGTCTTAATGAAATTGATTTTTCTTATAATTTCTTGATTTTTTGAGCATATCTAATATAACAGTAAAAAAAGACTAAGTTCTGCAGAGTTTCTGAATTTCATATGAATATTATAATGTATATATTTATCATTATTTTTATACTGTCCTGTGCAAAATATCCTGAGATCAGGGAAAAGACGGCCACCTCAGCTTCGCATAGTCAGAGTCTGCAAAAAGTCAAGGACCTGATTACGGAAGATTGCGGAAACTGTCATACTTCCGGATTGAAAACAGCCCAGCTGGAGGCTTTAAAGGTCTTCGATCTGAATGACTCCGATTGGATGAGAAAAATGAATGAGACACAGCTGAATAAAACATTCATCCAGAGGGCGGGCTTCTCTGTTTATGAAAAGGACAGAACCACTGTGACCGACTGCATAGGAGAGGAACTGTATCTGAGGAAAAGCAAAAATAATCATAAGACAGGTTCATTATGAAATATAATATTGCTATTGCTGATGATCATTCTGTTGCTCAGCTTGGTATTGAAGCTGCATTAAAAGACAGATCTATTTTTCAGATCATAAAAAAAATTTCAAAGGGCACAGAAATCAGTTCTGCACTGAAAGATTCAGACATTCAGATTCTCATTCTGGATATGGACCTTCCAGGTCAGAACGGAATGGACTTTTTGAAGGAAAACCGCACTTCTTTACCTTCATTAAAAATAATTCTTTTCACAGCTCATGAAGGAGAAGGTTTTTTTCGTGAAGCCGTTCGGCTCGGAGCTGACGGTTATATTCTGAAATCGGATGATATCATGAATTTACATGATGGATTAATGTCGGCCATCAATGGAAAATTTTACTGTTCTCCAAAACTGATGAAATATCTGAACAATCCAAAATCCGGAATTTCACTCTCTGAAAGAGAAGCTGAAGTGCTGAAACTGGCAATGAACGGTCATACATCAAGAGAGATAGGTGAAAGAATCGGAATTTCCAGAAGAACAGTGGAATATTACATATCTAAACTGAAAGAAAAATTCGATGCAGAAAATCTTCTGCAGCTTGCTGAAGCAGCCAGAGAAAAATATTTTAAATGACTGCTTATGAAGCTGGCGTATTTCTTTTTCACTGTATTTTTCAATTTTCACCTGCTCTGTTTTGATGAATTCATCTCTTCTGATCAGGAAATTTCTCTCCCGTTAGGAAAATACTCCTATTTTTTCGAAGATGAAAGCAAGAATCTGAAGCTGTATGATATACAGAAACTGTCGCCTGAAGAATGGAAAAAAAACAATGAAGACACTCTGAATTTAAGCTTCAGCAGCAAAACATTCTGGATCTGCATTCATATCAGAAATCCGGAGAAAAAAGAAAAAGCTTATTTTGTCGAACTGAATGCATCTAGAATAGACTATATAGAATTCTATAGTCAATATTCTAATTATGAAATAGAAAAATCGGGAATCCTAGTAAATTTTTCAGAAAGGAAAATCAGACATAAAAACCCTGTATTCAAGATCAGCATTCCTCCAGAATCCGCCAATTTGGTGTATTTCCGAATAGAGAGCAGCACAGTTATTCAGTTCAATCCAGTAATTCATACAGAAAGCAGACTTATGGAAAAAACTTCTAAAGAAGAACTCCTGAACGGTATAATGTTTGGGATCATTATACTTTCATGCATGTACGGTCTGCTGCTTTACCGCATTATAAATGATCTTGCGAATCTGTATTTTGCAATTTACAGTGCAGTCATATTCTGCTTATTTCTTGTTCTGACAGGAACTGGATTCCATTACATCTGGCCCGATTATCCGGCGATAAATCATACCAATATTTTCTTCGGCTCTCTCGGAAATATACTCGGACTGATTTTTCAATACTATATTCTGGATTTTCGAAAATCTCTTCCAAGATTCGTATTTTTTTCGAAAACCCTGATTATTCTGAACATTTTAACTGCAGTGCTCTTTCTCTTAATTCCATTTGGTCTGTCCGTAAAAATTTTAGTCATAGAAACCGTGATAAATTCAATACTTTTTCTGCTGCTCAGTTTCATTGTATTCTTAAAAAACTTCAATCCGGGAATTTACATCATCATAGCACTCTTCCTCTGGGTATCAGAATGGATTTTCAGAGGATTGAATTATTTTTCTCTCTCTTCTTATACATTAGATTTTAATGATACTGTAGTCATTAGATGCATAGAAAGAATAATGCTGTGTCTTGCACTGACCGTAAAGGTAAAAATCATAAAGGAGGAAAATGAGAGAATTCATTCTCAAAGATTGAGTGATGAAATCCGAAATAAGGAAAGACTCAGACTGATAAATACTGAAATGGAAAAACAGGTAAAAGACAGAACATCAGAACTTCAGAAGGAAAAGGAAACTGCTGTCAAAGCCAATCTTCTGAAAGACACCTTTATTACTGCTGTTACACATGATTTGAAATCCCCTATCCTGAATACCAGACATATTCTTGAAATTATGATTAATAAGGAAGAAATGGACTGGAAAGAAAGGCTTTATTATTTAAGAACTTCTCATCATTCCCTTACAGCATCATACCAAATGATATACAATATACTGAATATGGACAGATTCAATTCAGGAAAGGCTGAAATTCATCATGAATACATTGATCTGGATATGCTGATTCAGAAAGTCATTCACGGATTCGAATATACGCTGGCTTTTAAAAATATAAAGGTGAAATATTCCGCTCAAAAAGAAAAAATAATCATTGGTGACTGCCAGCTTCTGCTGCAGATGTTTTCCAATTTAATCAGCAATGCTGTAAAATTTTCCTATGAAAAATCAGAAATTTCAATAGAAATTGATACTGTCAACAGTTATTACAGAATTAAAATTAAGGACTCTGGAACAGGTATGAGTGCGGAACAGATAAAGTCTCTCAGCTCCCGATTCAATCCTGTAAAGGAAGGAACGGCAGGAGAAAAAGGATCCGGGCTTGGAATAAGCATAGTCAGACAGATTCTTGAACTTCATGAAGGTTCAATGTATATTGAGTCAAGTCAGAATTCCGGCACACAGATCAGTCTAGATCTTCCCTGTCAGGAAAAGGTTCTGACAGTTTTCTCAGAGGATGACTCTTTTTATAATGATATTAACTGCATAAAAGATACAGGAGAGATTCGAATTCTGAAGGTGTTTGATGTGAATAATCTTGAAGAATGCATCAGCAGGATTGTTCCCGACTGTATTGTTCTTGGATTGAAAAATCCGAATTCTCATCTGATCAGAATAATAAAAAAACTTACAGAAGACCGGGAGCAGACTGCTGATATTTTTCTGCAGCTTTTTTTGGAACGAAATATCATTCAGGAAAACATTGACTCTGTGACGCGGAAAAGGATATTCCTGAATGATATGTATAATGATACAGTAAAGGCACTTACCGAAATTCTGAAACGGGGAAAAGGTCAGTAATATGCCGCTAGACCAATTTCACTTCAAGCCAAGGCTGAAACTCTCCTGATTTATCCATCTGAAAACACGTACCGTTTTCTTTAGGAACAGAGATTTCCTTCGGAGATTTCTTGTGCGCCAGATAATAAAAATCTTCATCGCTGCTTTCCTCCCAGTATTCGGTTTCTTCTTCAGAATCCGAGTCCAAATGCTTCCAATGGATAAAATCATCGCTTCCGTTGATTTTCATACGGACAAACTCACCTCCTTTGTACTTATACTTTGCCAGTTCCTCCTCCTCTTCAATTCTGATATCTCCATTTTCATCAAAGTTCTTATGATTTTTCAGAAGGAAGGTCATCACTTCTCCAGCACCAGGCTGCATCAGTGTCAAATACCACTGCTTAGGTTCATTATGCCAGCCGATCAGAAAAGCTGTAACCTCAGACAGCTCAGTCTCTTCCGCATCGTCAACTGCAGTCATCATCACTTCTTTTGGATATCTTTTCGTTGTTCTTTTTTCGGCGGCAGCACCTTCAGGAGTATCACTCACATTATATAAATCCATCGCACTGTAGACATGAAGAGCTTCATGGGCAACAGCGAAAGAACTGACAATTCCCTCTTCGGTATAGATCATATTGTATTCCAGTTCCTTGCCGGCATTGTTCATTTCCACAGAGTTCATATATGCTCTGCTGTCCTTGTTCGCAAAAAACATAATATGCAGACTGTGATCTTCATACTCTTCTTTAAGTTTCTCATAAAAATCCGCAGGAGATTCAAAGTCCAGTTCCTCAAGAACTTTACTGATTGCCGCATCTGCTTCTTCCATCGGATCCTCAAATAATGGAATTTTATCGAGAACAATATCATCCTCTTCATTCATACATTTGTATTCAAATTCCAAATCTACATCATATTCTTCTGCATTTTTCTGAATCCATTTCATAGCATTCTTTACATTCTTCCAAGTATTCTTTCTCCCGTCTTCTGTCCATGGCTTGTCCTCTTCTGAAATGAAGATACCGACAACAAGACATTTCCCATTAAGTTTCTTTGCTGACCCGCCCCAAAACGCTCTCATAAATGCTCCTGAATAAATTGGAAGACATATTAATTGCACAGAAGAAACTGTCAAGGAAAGTCAGTGATCAATATGAGAAAAATCGTAACTGCTCATCGTAACTTCGTAGTTACAATCATCATTCAATTTATAGTTTCCCCTCAAAAAAGAGACAGTAAAAAAGCAAAAAAAAGGTATAAAAAAATTGCAAATCCAGAGAAAGGAGAAGCAATGAGAGGAAGAAGAAACTAAGAGCCTGCATTCAGAGCGAAGGTTGCCTTGGAGCGATACGGGACGTGAGGACAATAGGTAAGCTGTCCTCAGACTGCAAAATTCATTCAAATATGATTTTGAAATGGAAGAAGGAAGCTGTCGAGAAATTTCCTCAGATGTTCATGAAGACAGACGGGAAAGAGATGGAGGAATCCTAAAAGAAGATAGATGATCTTTACCGCGAAATCCGGAAGCTGAAAGTTGAGAATGATTATCTTAAAAAGACTTCTGAACTGACCCAGTCGGAAAGGAAAAGCCTTATTGAACTTGAGAGCTGACTGCCGATACAGAAGCAGTGCAAGCTTCTCGGCCTCTCTCGGTCACGTTTTTATTTCAATCCGGTCGGAGAGTCGGAATACAATATAATGATAATGAATCTGATTGAACGTGAATATGCAAGACATCCCCTCTACGGGAGTCCGAAATTGACACAGTTTTTGAAGGGAGAGGCAAGGCACTGAAGCTTCGTCCTGCTGAAGCGTATTTGGACACCAAGGCTTCCTAGAGGAAGTGCTTGACAGAAACTGAACCAGGCATAAAAAGGAAATCAGCGTGTGGAGAAAGAAGATCAGAGTTTTTCTGTTTCTTCCTATTTAAAGAAGCTGAAAATAATTTGTTTTGGGAAATAAGTTTTTTTTGTTCAGTAAATGGGGGAAGGCATATATATCATGAAAGGAAAAATTAAAAAACTACTGTCAGGTGGAAAACGAACTTCAGTAGGCGAAGCAGAAAATGTAATAAAAGAAGTTTTTAATTCTCCTGCTTTATTAAAAGAGGTATATTCTTTATTCCTTGATGATGATCCAGTTGTAGTAATGCGTTCAAGCTATGTTGATATGAAAGTTTCTGAAAATGTTTCAGGAAAACAGATCGCATTTGCATTCAAGCCTGTTCAGCACTGAGGAGGAGATGAACAGGACAAGGAAAGTTTTTTTTAAGAGCAGCTGAGCGACTTTATTTTATGAAAAGATATTCCGCAGAGTGAACGAGAAAGACTTTGAGGGCAGGATCACTGCATCTCTCACTCACCTGAAACACGAAGTGCGTAAAGTTAATTATTCAGGTACTGATTTTCCTTACCTTAACTGTCTTAATATAGTCGCCTTCAGCATCCTCTTTGTAACAGTATCCCTTTTTTCTTTTGGGAATTGCAATTGTAAGAAGAGACTTTTTATCTGTCATATTATAATAATAGCTGTCCTGACTGTTTTCCCAATATTCGACAGTCTCTTTTGTTTTTTTATCTACCTGCTTCCAATGAACAAGTTCAGGATTATCATTAATTTCTATCCTAGTTATGGTAAATTCATCAGATTCGTACCAAAGAACTTCTTTCTCTTTTTTTATAATTACAAATCCTTTTTCATCAAAGCTTTCATGATGTTTCAGAAGAAAATCCACCTCTTCCTGATCGTCCGGCTGTATCATAGAAGCATACCAGTCTTTCGGTTTATTGTGCCATCCGATCAGAAATGCGGTCAGCTCAGAAAGTTCAGGGTTTTCAATATCCTCAGAAGCGCAGAGCATCACTTCATTTGGAAATTTTTTTTCAACCCGGTCTGAAATTTTCTGAGCTTTTTTAGTTTCTTTCACGTTGTAGAGATCAACAGCACTGTAAGCATGAAGTGTTTCATGGACAACAGTCATCGGATCAATCTTTCCATTTTCCTTGAAAATCAAATTAAATTCAAGCATCTTCTTTTCATTGTTCATATCCACATAATGCATATAAGGTCTTCCCTTTTCATTTGCAAAAAAGATGATATGAAAACTTGTGTCTTTGTATTCTATACTCATTTTTTCATAAAAATCCTCAGGAGATTCGTATCCGAGCTTTTTCAAAACCTTGAACATGACAACTTCCATATCTTCATAGGGAGCTTCAATCTTAGGAATTTTTTTAATGAAAATATGTTCATCCATATTGAGGCAAATAAAATCAAAATCAAGCTTTACTTTGTATTTCTTTGACTCGTTCTTAATCCAGTCGATTCCTTTTTCCAGACTCTGCATTGCGCGTTTCCTGGCTTTCTTCTTCCAAGGTTTATCCTTTCTGGATACGAAAAGAACAATGATCATACATTTCCCATTGAGTTTTTTTGCTGATCCGTCCCAAAAGATAACCATATATATTCTCCTAACTCACCTTACGCAGGTGGGGCGTTTTTGGAGTTTTGCCTGCCGGCGGCTTGAGGGCTCGCAAACTTGGACGCGGCTGCAAACTTGAAAGCCGCTACCGCCATCGCCAATCAGACAAGAGCTTCATCAGTTCAGCAAAAATCAAATCCGGCTCCTGTTCTCTCATACATCTGAAATGTTTTTCGGGACAGACATTTCCTCCATGAATTCCACAAGGCCTGCATTTCAGTCCCGAAATCTCCGCAATGAACTGCTTATCTGAAAGAGGTGTATATCCGAAATCTCTCACTGTGGCTCCGAAGACTGCGACAATGGGTATATTAAATGCAGATGCAATATGAATCGGAGATGAATCATTGGATACAATACCTTTCGATTTAGATATAATATAATGCAATTCCACAAGGTTCGTTCTTCCTGTAAGATCCACTGCCTTGAGTCCAGCCCCTATCGTCATACACAGCTCTCTGTCCTTCGGTGCGCCTGTCAGAACAGGAATATAATCTGTATTCGTAAGAATCAGTTCGACTATGCGGCGGAATTTATCCTCCGGCATCCTTTTGGTCTCCCAGACAGAGGATGGTGCAATGACAATATATTTTCTGCCTTCACCAATCTCTTCCTTGAATATTTTTTCTATATTTTGTATTCTATTGACAGGAAGAAAAAGTTCAGGTCTGTAAGGAGATTTGTCTTCCCCGATCAGACTGAAAAGTTTTTCCACTTCATGCCTGCCCTGAAGAGGCCTTGAAATTTTCCTGTTCAGAAAAAAACTGAATCCTGCTTCATTGTATCCGATCCTCTCCTTTGCACCGGAAAGAAAGGACAGAATGCTCGAACGGTGAGAAAAATGAGGACTCAGCACAGTATCAAATTTCTTTGCTCTGATCTCAGCCGCAAACTTAAAAAAGCCGAATATAGAAGATTTTATCTTTTTTTTATCCAAAACAATGACTTCATTCAGATGCGGATTTCCAGCGAGAACGTCCTCAGCACCCTTGTTTACAAGTACAGAAATTCTGCTCTCCGAATTTCTTTCTCTCACTCTTCTGATAAATCCGGTAGTCAGTATCAGATCACCCAAAAATGCAGTCTGTATGATGAGAATATTTTTCATCCGCAGTTCTCCAAAATCATTGCAAAATTATTTGTAGCCAGCCCCCCGATAGAATGAGTCAGACCAAACTGAAGTTTTTTCCTCTGCATAAAGGAAAACAGCTCCGCGATCTGTGCAGTGCCGCTTGCTCCAATCGGATGTCCCCTTGTCTTCAGTCCTCCTGAAGCGTTGATCGGTTTGATGGAATCCGGATGAGTTTGTCCCTGCATCACTGCTCTCAAGGCCTCACCGCGCGGAAATATCCCTGCATCTTCGGCACCGATAAGTTCAAATGTCGTAAATGCATCGTGAAGTTCAGCACAGTGAATCTGAGAAGGAAGAATTCCTGCTTCGGTAAAAGCTCTTCTAAATGCAGACAAGGAAGCCGAAAAAGAGGGCACCGCGTCCGATATCGAAAATCCGGACGTGCCGTATCCTGTTCCCAAAATTTTCAAAGGTCCTTTTTCTGAGGATAGAAGCAGGGCCGCCGAACCGTCCGAAAGAGGAGAAATATCGTAAAGTCCCAGAGGGGATGAAAATTTAGGTCCTGCACTGTACATTTCTCTCGTAATCGGTTTCTGAATATGTGCTATTGGATTTCTGCTTCCGTTCTGATGAAGTTTTTCTGCTATATAAAATAAATCTTCTTCATGATAATTGTATTTCTGCAGATACAGCCTTGTGATCATCGCTGCTCCCTGCGCCATAGACATTGCAAAACCTCTCTGAGTATCCGAAAGAACAGACCCGAGAAGCACATTGTTCCTTTCCCTGTCCAGTCGGCTCATAATCTCTGTTCCTACAACAAGCACATTGTTGAATTTTCCGGAATGGATCAGATTCGATCCCAGAATGACTGCACTTGCTCCGCTCGAGGAAGCAGTCTCTGTCCGAAGACAGAATATATCCTTCAGACGGAGCCGGTCGGCCAGTTTTGCTCCCAAGTGATATTCCTCGGTATACTTTTCAGGAGCAAACGATGATATAATAAGTGCATCTATTTTTTCTCTTTCAGTAACAGAGAGTATCTTCTCACAGGTTTCCGCCGAGAGATCCAGAACAGAACAGTCATGTTTTCCAAACTTGCTGAGTGCCGCATTTTTTATATATACATTCATTTCAGTTTATCCATATTTACGTTCAGAACAAGAATTGTCACATCATCCTGAAAAGGTTTTCCGCGAGTAAAGAGTTTCACCTCACTGATGAGCTTTTTAGAGAAGGATGAAGCCGTTTCCTGACTGTTTTTCAGAATGAAGGAACTGAGTCTCTCTTCCCCGTAAATTTCCATATCAGGATTAAATTCTTCATAAACTCCGTCTGTAAAAAGAATGATTCTGCTGTTTGTCTCCAGTTCAAGCTCCTGAAGGTGTACCTTGTTTTCTGTATCAAGCCCGATGAGATTTCCTGTTCTGCTCATTGTATGCAGACCAGTGCTGTTCACCAGATACTGATTTGGATGACCGCAGGATGCATAAAGTATCTTTTTTTCATTAATATATATATCAGTGATGCAGCAGGTAAAAAATGTACCCAGGCTTGAATATTTTTCACAGAATTCCTGATTGAATCTTTCCAGAAGGAGAGAAGGCTGCAGAGAATATTTCCTAAGATTCTCATACTCCGCTTTGATAAGCATAGTCATCAACGAAGCATGAACTCCATGACCGGTTGCGTCAGAGAGAAATACCCGTATATGATTTTCGGATATTTCAGTAATATCGATAAAATCTCCTCCCACCTCAGCCATAGGAATGTATTCATAATAATAATCAACAGCAGGGTTTTTAAGTTTCTGCTTCGGAAGAATATTATTCTGTATCTCTTTTGCAGTAATGAGATCAGATTTTATAATTCTCAGACTGTCGTTCAGCTCTTTCGTTCTTTCGGCAACCTTTTCTTCGAGATGTTCGTAAAGAACTGCATTCTCAATGGAGATTGCAGCCTGAGATGCGATGATCTTCAGTATCTGCAGTCTCTCCTTCGGAAATGCCCCCACCATCAGATTATTCTCTAGGTACACAATCCCCAGGAGTTTTCCCTGATTTGCCAAGGGCAGACAAAGAATGGACCTGGGCTTCTTTTCTCTTATATAAGGATCATTGGAAAACTGGATATCCAGTGCGGCATCATCAATGATGAGACTCTCCTTTGTCCTTCTTATGAACTGAATGACGCTTGCCGGAAGAGCAGTCACAGATTCGATCGGGGTGGATGCGTTGGAAAGCAGATGTCCGGATACAATTGCATTTTCTACATACAATTTTCCTTTTTTTTCCATGATTAAATATCCCTTTTCTGCACCGGAATTCTCAACCATGATCTTCACCAGATTCTCCAGAAGTTTTCCAAGCACAATCTCTCCTGAAATCGCCTGAGTCACTTTGAAAAGAGAGAGTACGTCCAGACTGCCCGAGGCACTCATTGAAAGAGTAATGCTTCCGGTTCCCTCCAGCATTGAAAACGTATCTGACTGGATAATTCCTTCAAGGTTGGGGAACTCTTCTTCAAGCTGTTCAGTCTTTCTGAACGCGCCCCATTCATTATAAGAGATATATGCTCCTTTCAGATAATTTCTGGCGGCAATTTTCAATCCTCTCTTGAGATAATATCGTCCTGCCAGTTCATAAGATACTCCGAGTTCATGAAGAAAACCGTTTTCCTTTGCAAGATTAATGGATTTTTCATATAAGACAGAAGCTTCTTCGTTTTCTCCGATAATGAAATGTTCTTCAGCTTTCATTAAATAATATTTATGCTGAAAGTTTTCAGGACATGAATCTGCCCATTTTTTTACTGTTTCGATATGTTCACGAAATTCGGAAAGCAGCCTTGCCGACTCCCGAAGATCTGATGACTCCTTATACAGCGCCGCCGAACAGAGACCGGAATAAAATGCAAGAAGGACTTCCTCTATCAGCCCCAGAATCGATTCAGTATTTTCTTTTGCTGAACTGAATTCCTTGGCAGCTGCAGAATACTGAAGGAGAAGAAAAAGCATCATTCCTTTATAAATTCTGAGATTGCAGACAGCACTCCTGCTGGAATGTTCAACTGCCTCATCAAGAAATTTCTCTTCCGAGAATTCAGTAGTATGATAAAATTCTGCGGAACCGGAAATTGCTGTATATGAGGCAAGTGCAAGTTTAAGCGCCCTTCCCATATCCATTGCCCAGAAATTATTTGACTTCATGGCAAAACTGACTGCAGCATCAGCCTCAGCAAATATCTCCTGAAGTTTTTTTCCTGAATGAAATGAAATGAGTGCCTTGAACAGAAAATTATAACCGGTAAACTGAATCTCTCCAGATTCCAGCCCTGCCTTTCCTGCCTCTTCAAAATATACAAATGACTTTTTTATATGCTCTTTTCTGAAATTCAGATAACCTGCAAGAATATATCCTGTCTTGCACTTCTGAATCTTGTCCTTGAATTTTTCAGACAGCTCAAATGCAAGTTTTGCAAAGGAATAACCTGCTTCGGGATTGTTCAAAAAGGTTGCATTAATGATACCGTATGTCGAATATGCAAAACAAGATTCAGGAGCATTTCCGTATTTAAGAGAAAGTCTTACCATCACGGTAACGATGAGCGGATAAAGCTGAATATCATAGAGATAAGTTGTCGACTTCACTCTTGCCAGCAGTTTCATTGCAGACTGTTTTTCCCCTTCTGTCATTCTCGGAAGGTCAATCAGACTTTCAATGCTGTTCTGTTCGAGATATCTCTGTATCTCCTCGTTTTCAATCAGAAGCCAGGTACCGTAGTCCTTTTCAGGCACAACAATTCCAAGAAGCTTCAGTGCAGTTCTGCCTGCAGTGAGTGCCTTTGAATACTCTGCATGTATATTATATTGCGAAACAAGTATGGAATATATCTCAGTCTTGTCATGTGCCGAGTTTGCTTTTTCGAGAAGTGCCAGAAGATAACTTTCCGATTTTTCAAAATGTCCGATCAGATATTCAGCTTCAGCCCGAAGTTTGTGGAGACTGTAAGCAAGTTTATAATTGATTGTCCAAGTCTCATCCTGAATGCATCTGATCCCTGCCTGACAGTACTGGATGACAGCATTGTAGGCCACTGAATTCATAGCTTTCTTTGCAGCCCCCAGATTCACTGCTGCAAGAAGAAAACTCTCCTCTTCCGACTCAATCTTTTCCATCCCCAGATTATAATGATTGACTATGTCAAAAAGTCTCTCCTCCAGGTCCTCAGTTCGAGTGTATTTATAGAGAAGTCTTCCTATCTGCAGATGAACAGACTGCCTGGATTCAGGAGGAAGCAGATTGTATGCTGCCTGCAGAACCTTGTCATGAGTGAATTTATAAATAATCCTGATGGAATCGGGCAGTCCCAGATTATCTTCCTGAAGATATTTGTATTCCTCTCCTACAGGATAAATCAGTTCCATATGCATTGCATTCCAAAGAACTGCTCCGGTATAATTCATATCTTTTTCATAAATAATTGAAAGAGTCTTCAGATCAAAACTGCTTCCTATACAGGCCGCCAGTTTCAGTACTTTCTGAGATTCTGACGGAAGTTTTTTGATCTTGTCTATAAGAAGATCAGCCACATTTTCCGTAACGGACATTTTTTCAATTTCAGCAATATCCCATTTCCATCTCCCTGCAGTACGGTCAGCAGAATCAGGAAAGTAAAACTTTAGATAACCTCTTTCATATATAATTTTGAGCATCTCGTTCATAAAGAAAGGATTCCCGTCTGTCTTGTGCATAAAAACAGAAGACAGTGATTTTATATCCTCTCGGTCGGCCTGAAGAGAATCCATAAGATAGTCCTGAACCGATTCGATCGTCAGAGGCTCCAGTCTGAATTTCTTGGGAGTGATTCCCGTTCTTGACAGTTCTGTAAGAAGCATATTCAGAGGATGGCTTTCATCAAGTTCGTTATCTCTGACAGCACATATAATCATCAGTCCCTGAATAGTCTCGTCTTCCAGGATCTTGGAGAGAAGCTGAAGACTCGCAATGTCTGCCCACTGCATATCATCAAGAAAAATCACGAGCGGATTTGAACCGCTGCAGAAAGTCTTCAAAAAACCTAATATAGCATTTTTGAATCTGGTCTGATATTCCATCGAGTCTCTTTCAAACTCTGCAAAATGTTTTCCAAGGAGATCCTCCATTTCCGGAATGACTTCAGTCACGATGGAAAGATTTTCTCCCAGTGCCTCCCTGAAAAGCCGTCTGTATTTTTCAGAAGACTCTTCCACACTGAGCACATGACGTGTTAGCTCGCCTAACGCAGAAATGAATCCCTTATAAGGAACGTTTCTTGTCAGTTTACCGAATTTGCCCTGAACAAAATGTCCCTTTCTTTCGGCTATCGGTTTCTGAAGTTCTCTGACGAGACTGGATTTTCCAATTCCGGAAGAACCGCTGACTATCACAAAATCCAGGCCTCTCTGTTTTCTCAGAAGAAGATCATAGGGATTGCTGATTTCGGAAAAAATAGACATCAGACCGGATACATCTTTCTCTCTTCCATAAAGTTTTTCGGGCAGAACAAGTTTTCCGGAATAATCATATCTTCCAAGAGCAAACACTGATACCGCTCCTGATTCGGCAAGCTGCTTCTGACATTCTTCAATATCGCTCAGTATTCCTTTCCCGCTGATATATCGCGCCTCCGCATTCTTGGAAAGAAGTTTCATTATGAGATTCGAAAGAGTATAAGGAAAGTCAGGAATGAGTGCATGAAGATCAGCAGGAATAAGTGCAAGATGCGAGTATACCAGTTCCATAGGATCATCCGACTCAAAAGGAGGTCTGCCTGCAAAAAGTTCATACAGAGCGGCCCCCAAAGAATAATAATCAGTTCTATAATCAGTCATCCTGTTCATTCTGCCTGTCTGCTCAGGCGAAATGTAAGCAAGCGTTCCTTCCAGTCTGTTCACAGTTTCTGCGGCGGCTTTTTCCTTAGAGAGCTGAGAGGATATCCCGAAATCTATAATTTTTAATGATCCATTTTCAGGATTATATATAATGTTGGACGGATTCAGATCCTTATGTACGATATTTTCGGAATGAATATCAATAAGTCCTTTTACTGTCTTTGCTGCTATGGAAAGTTTCTCATCCAGAGAAAATTTGTACTTATGAATCAGATTCTTAAGTGATTCACCTCCCGTCTCCTCCATCACAATGATGGAAGTGTCGGAATGATGAAAATAATCAATGGCCCGAATCACGAAACTGGAATGAATTGACTGAATGATGTCAAACTCATACTTCAGGCTTCCTGAATAATTCAGACCTATATCCTTCCTGAGTATTTTGACCGCTACAGGTTTATTGTCTTTCAGTCTGAATCCCTTATAGACAAAGGTCTTTCTGCTTTGATGAAGTCTGGATGTCAGATCATATCCTGGAAGCTGAAACATGCATTCACTCCTTTAGTAAATCAACTGTAACTGCTCAGCGTAGGCGCAGTAGCGTCCACTCTTGCAGCATCTTCCAAAATTGCGTCGTAGTTACAATCATCGTTCAATTCGATAATTTGCTTTTAAAAAAGCAAGAAAAAGGTGGTCCCTATCGGGAGGATTTGCCGCATCCAAATCTTGCAGACTGTTTTATTGTCATTTTTTTCCCAGCTCTTCCTTGAGTTCATCTGAATTGGAAATAAATTTTATAGAAAGAACCTTATAATTCTTTAAGGAAACTAGAGTCAGCTTCCCCTTCTCTCTAGGAAAAATCTCCCCCGGCCCTTCTTCTCGGATCAGATGAATTGTATAACTGTAAGATTTCATTTTAGGAAGAGCAACAAATTTAGTGATAAAATATGGCATCCTGTGAATATCCGAAACAAGAACCGCAGATCTGTTCTTCAGATAGTCAGCACCTGAAATCTCCAAAACAGAATGAGCAATTTTCGATGCTTCCATTTCGGCTGCGAAAATCAGCTTGGATACCGTCGGAGCCACAGTCACTTCATCACCAAACTGAGTCTGGTACTGAATCAGTTTCAGTTCATCACCGACCTTCAGAGGTTCGGAAAAAATCAGAGAAAAAGAAAAAATTTGCAAAATCAGAAACTGTCTCATAAAAGCAATACTGTACTCAGGCTTTTAATTTTAAAGAAGATTATTCAGTTTGGGCAGTTTCTGCTTGCCTCAAAAAACAGAACAGACATTATTGCAAAATGAAAATACTAACCTTCAGAACACTATTTCTAATCACCCTTGCCTTAAGTTCAGTAAATCTTTTTGCAGATTCCTACAGAGAAAAACTGCTTGGACAGTGGGATCTTAAAAAAATTTCAGACAGCACTCAGAACATTGAGATCCCTCTCACTTCCACTGCACTCTGGAGTTTTCGAGAAGACGGAACAGGGTATATCAGAATGGAACATCAGGGAAAGAAAGAAATTATTGAATTCACATGGGTTCTGAATGATCTCGTTCTGACAGTCACCGACAAGCAGGGAAAAGATGATAAAATCACTTTCGGTTTTTTTGAAGACTTTATGCTGATTATGAGAAAGCCGGACGATGTAATGCTTCTGAAAAAAAAGAAGTATCCTTTTCCTGAAAAGAAGTAAAACATTCTCTTTTGTAAGGTCGACTCAGATTTCTAATAACGAAGCGTCGCAAACTTGGATGCTGCTGCAAACTTGGATGCTGCTGCACTCCGCCCTTCGGGCTATTAGAAATCCAGCAATTACTTACTCACCTTACGCACTTCGTGTGCAGGTGAGTTGCTTATTTTTTCAGTCCCCCATTCTGCTCCGCAATTTTTTCGAGAACCTCGCCGAGAAGATCATTTCTGACAGAGCCGTAATTCCATCCGTCAGTCACATTGCTGAACATTGTAAACATCACTCCCTGATGCCTTTCAGTGGAAGAGATGACAAGCCCTCCAAACTCTCTGTCAGAGACGATACGAAGCACAACCTGCCACTTCAGTGCTGGATGATCAGGACGGAAATCCTCTGCCTGACGGATCAGTGATGCTATCTCTGCAATTTTTTTCCTGTCCTGAATGACAATCTCTTTCTTCACAAGAGATCCTTCTATATTAAAAGGCTCAAGTCTGATTTCTCTGATTTTTTCTGCAGGCATTGACTTCAGAAAGCTGACTGCTTCCTTCTTTCCAAAACAGCCAAAAAGAGAGAATGATATAATCAGTGAATATAGTATTCTTTTACATTTATTCATTGATTGTATAAGCCGAATGAGGAAAGAACCTGCCATTTTCCGCCACTGTATTCCAGATACAGAATGCTTCCGTAGTTCGGAATTCCTCCCGGACAGAAACCGGTGATCTGCACAATTGCAGTTTTTCCATCCTTAGATATTCCCGGCTTTGTCAGAGTAAAAAACATTGACCAGGAATGTCTGTATTCACTCTGCAGAGAATTAAAACCTTCCTCAGGCATAAGATGAATTTCAGAATGGTCAGCCAGCACAGAAAGAAGAGATCTTTCTGTATTTTTATTTATCCAGTCTGCATATACATCATCTCCCAATGAATAGGTTCCCGTAAAACTGTCCTTTTTTTCGGACAGTCTGGGAAATTTAATTTCATTAAAATGGATCGGAAGTCCGTCACCCAATAAGGAAGGTGACGGTGTATTAGAATATTCTAACAGATATCCGTCCTGCATTCTGCTGAAATCAATGACTGCTTCATATATTTCTGTTTCCAAAGTTTATTCCTTGAATTATCAGGATGCGCCTCTCTCTTTTTGACTCGCGTAATACACTGCTTTTCTGGCCCTCATCACATCTCCGAGAGGTCTGTGATCTGCAAGTGCCTTCCATGGATCAAAGACTGATTTTTCCGCAAGTTCTGAAAACTTTTTTCCTTCCGGAGAATCTGTGTCCTGCTTCAGAATATGGAGTTTTGCGACTGTAACATAAGGAATTTCTGATTCCTCCCAGTTGACCGAAGCATCTTCAATTGGAGTGCTTTTTTCATCTGCATAAAACTGAAGCTGAAATTCATAAGTAAGCATATTATTTTTCAGTCTCTGACTCAGTTCAGCGCCCCAGTTATTTTTTGCATTTGGATTTACATCCTTTGCTGCGGGCAGCATCCTCACACGGGCCGCATAAGGGCCGCAGGAAATCGGAACAGAACTGAAAAAAGGTTCAGTTGCAAATCCTGTAAATTTTTTTCCAATCCTTCCGAGAGCCTGCTTCATCTGAGAGAATGCTCCGAAAAAACCGTGCTCCTTCATAAAAAATCCGAATATAGAAAGAGGACCTTTTGCCGCTGCCTGAACCAGTTCCACAAAGGGAATACTTGACTTCACTCCAAAAGCTTCCTGATTGATCAGAAGAAAATCCTGGCAGTCAGTATTTCCCGTTCCAAGTGCACTCGGGCCGTTTACACCGAGCACCTTGACTGCAAAACCTCTGATGTCAGGCGTTGAATCTGACTTCACATCCATTCCGCCGTTGGACAGCCTGATCTGTGATTCATACTTTCCCGGTTTTGCAAAAAGGCCGAAAGAAGCATATTCAGGAAGACCTGAAAGAACTTCAAATTCTGCCTTTGCTGCAAGAAGCTGTTTTCTGTGAAGTGCTCTTCCGTTTCCGTACTTGGCTGATTTTTCTTTCTGAATGTTTTTGAAAATTTCGATATACTTTCCGTATCTTTCATTTTCATCCGGCTGAATAATTTCTTTCCAATCCCTGCTTGGCTGTTTCATGATTTTTTCCTGACTTTATATTCCACTGAGCAGCTGCTTTTTAATATAGTAACTCACCGCACAGGCGAGAGGTCAGCAGAACTCTCGTTAAATAATTTATCTGCTTTTCTTTGTGTCAAGATTTTTATCAAAAAGAATGCGAATCAAGATCACAGAGTCCGCCCCCGCAGAATATATGATACAGAAGCTGTGTGCTTAAGACCCCGGAAAGGCCTGCCTGAATGAATGAGTTTTTGAATGAAAAGAAAGACGGATTGTCTCTTTTCTGAAGATTGCGCTGTACAAGCTTCGAATCAAAGAGTCCGACCTTTTTGATGGAATCCTCAGACAGAAGCTGCTCAGCCCATTTCAATCGTCCTGATCCATGAGTCACGGGTTCTGCTCTGAAAAGATGTTTTTTCCGCCATGCTGCCTCAGGTCTGAGATATCTTTCCGCGACCTGTCTCAGAATAAATTTATTTCTGCCATTTCTGATCTTCATTCTGTCCGGAAGCTCAGATGCAAATTTTACAAGTTCAGAATCCAAAAACGGATATCTGGCTTCTACTGAAGCGGACATTGACACTCTGTCCCCTTTGTCTGCAAGGAGATGCCCCGCAAGAAGCCATTCATAGTCCAGAAGAAGCGATCTCTGCAGAACACTGAGATTCTTCCGATTGTCATATTTTGTAATGATAAATGAACTTTCTGTATCTCGAATTCTTTCCTTGAAGCCTCTGCTGTAAAAAAGATTTCGGACAGAAGAAAGAACAGTGAACAGAGGAAACTGTGCAAAATCCCTGAACTCTGCATTTTTTGATTTAGTCAGACCGGAAGAAAAAACAACCCCTGCTCTGTTCAGAAAATGTTTTCTCAAAAAAGAAGGCATCCTAGAAACAGCCTGCCAGGGGTATCCTCCAAATGCCTCATCTGCTCCCTCACCGGTGAGCACTGCTTTTTTTCCGTCTGAACGCACATGATCTGCGAGCTGAAGAAGACATACATTTGCATGATCGAGTACGGGTGTTTCTGCAGAATAAACTGCCCTAGGATATTTTATCATAATACTCTCATCAGTGACTCGAAGTATTTTATGCCTGATTCCCAGCTCAAGCACAGTTTCTTCTGCATACTCTGATTCGTCCTTGGGTGTGAGAGGTGTTTCAAGCCGGACACTGTAGGCAGTCAGAGAAGATTTTTTTTCGGAAGAAATGCCGGATGCAGCGATAGCGGCGATGATTGAAGAATCCACCCCTCCGCTCAGATAAAGCCCGACTTCAGCATCAGCCTCCAGTCTTCTGCGGACAGAATCCGTCAGAAGTTCGTCCAGAATATCCGCATACTTTTTATCATTATATTCAACTTTTATATAATTATTTTTTTCAAAAAGAGAATAATCCAGAGTGAAATATTTCCGGAGATTCAGATTTTCGTCTTTGGGTTCAAGACAGTTTCCGGGCGGAAGAGAATATATATTTTCAAAACAGGATTCTCCTGGATCGAGTGCAAGCCGACAAAGAATATGATCCACTGCCTCAGGATTAAGAACTGCATTCACCATTCCGGAAGCAAGAATCGATTTCACTTCCGATGCAAAAAGAAGCCACCCGTCTGCCACAGCATAAAAAAGAGGAGTAATCCCGAATCTGTCCCTTGCAATAAAAAGCGAATGGTTTTTCTTATTATAAACCGAAAGCGCAAACTGACCGTCCGCATTTTTCAGAAATTGAGTTCCCTCATATTCAATTCCTTTCAGGAAAATCTCTGTATCCGATTTTGTATATAAAATAATTTTTTTTGACAGAAGCCTGTCTCTGTCTTTCTGAAATGAAAAAAGTTCACCGTTCAGAGAGATCACTCTTTCTGCATCCTGCATAGGCTGACCGCCTCCGGAAGGATCTCTTAGAATCAGTCTTCTCACTCCTGTCGCATATCCAGGAGAAGAAAAATAACCCTCTGAATCAGGACCTCTGTGAATCAGAGCATCTGTCATTTTTCGAATTACACTTTCAGGAAAATGTCTTCTTCCTTTCAGATCATAAGCACCGGCAATTCCGCACATAGTTCTGACAGAAATACATACGGTTCAGATAAGTCCAGCGAAATCTAAACGCTGAACATATCCATTTTTCCGCGAATTTCTTCGGAAGACTGATGGAGCGATCTGGACCTTTCCTCTATCTGCTGAGATCCCGAGTAGATATCTCTGGACTTTTCATTCAGCATTTCGAAAATATTCCTGATCTCACCTGCGGACTGCTTCTGAACTGTCATTATACTTTCAATATCCTTCAGAAAAAGAAGAAGGCCCGATATGTTTTTCTGCATCTCTATGGAATTCTGATTCTGACCGTTCAGATCCGAAAGAATCGTTTCAGAACTTTTCTCCAATGTCTGAACGTTTTCCTTGATAGCCTTGAATATGACCGCGATCTCATGAAACTCCCCTACTCCCTGTGAAATATTGAATACAGAATCTGCAACCAAAGTTCTGATCTCATTCACATTCGAGCTTGTGACTGCTGAAAGCTTAGTGATTTCATCGGCAACGACAGCAAAACCCTTTCCCGTTTCACCTGCACGTTCTGATTCAATAGATGCATTCAAAGCAAGAAGATTTGTCCTTTTGGAAATATCAATAATGATCCTGACGACTTTCTGGATCTCATCTGAACTGCGCCGTATTTTTTCCATAATATCGAAGGCTGACTGAATTCTTTTTTCTCCAAGGATAGTCTGAGAATTTGTCTTCTTGAATTCAGAAACAAAGACCTGAAGCTGATTCTCAACCCTGTCTCCGGAATCATTGAGACTTTCCACATTTCGGTCAATCAGTTCAATGTCCTTTTTGGCTTTTTCCAGAGAGATCCGAACATCATTATTTTTGGATAAAAAATTCTTCACGGATGCATCTACATTTCCCAGAACAGACTCCATCTCATTTACAATTCCGAAAAAATTTCCCGACAGTAAAACAAAATCATCAGCAGTCTGAATTGATCCGGATGCGGATGTTTTCAGATCATTAATAGTGTTTTTTAATGATAACTGCATCTTTTTTATGTTGCCGATCAGTTTTGCAAGTTCAGTTCTGTCATTTGAATCCTGAATATCAAAACTCAAGTTTCCCTGCGAGACCTGCTCAGTTACAGACAGTGCTGTCTGAACAGATCCGGTGATATCCAGAATCAGCTTATAAGAAAATGCCGCCAGGAGCATAATTAAGATTACACTGAAAAATATACTTGTATAAAAAAATGAAGTATTCCCAAAAATAATCCTGTCAACATCGGCTCTGTTATGTTTCTCCACTTCTCCCAAAATTAGATCAATTTTTTCAGCAAGACCGGAAGTCATCGGATGCAGACCTCGTGTAAACAGAATCTTTGATGATTCGTTTTCTTTTTTTTTCAGGTTTTCAGTCAGAGCCGTACTGACATTCAGAATCTGTTCTATTTTGGCATTAAAATCCTCATCTGCCCCAAATTCGGTCAGTCCGGGAATTTTTTTCACTGATTCAAATTTCTCCCTCAGAATTTTGATATTTTCTTCTGTCTTTACAGTCTTTTCTGAATACACGAAATCATCATTTGTAGACAGAACAGTACTGACATCCAGATCAATCCTGAAAATGAGATTTTTTAAATCATTTACTTTCCCAATCTTTTCATTAGAATCGTATACAACTGTATTGAGTACATTATTTGATATATTGAACCGGACAACAGTGATGACAGAAGAAACAGAAATTCCCAAAACCGAAAAGCCGCAGATCAGCAGAAGTCGGGATTTTACAGATCTGAAGTATTTCATATCCCTTTTTTGCGGATTCACTTACTGCATTCTGAGTTCCCGCCATCCATTCATCGAAAGGGGAATCCTTGGAAATGACAGTTCTTTCAAAATTCGCAATTGCCTTGGCAATTGTATCCTTGCTGATTCCCTGTCCCGGATATGCCTTTTCAAACAGTTCTGCATAACCTCGCACTGCCTTCAGTTCAGTCACCAGTTCATCCAAGTTCTGATTCATCTCTCCTGGCGACTGTATCGGCCCGACAGCCTGCTCTTCCAGACTCTCCGCTCTTCCATCCCAGAACTGCAGCGGACTGTATGCAGAATTGACAATCGTAGGTAAATTTCTTGACAGAACGCCGAAGCCGTGTCCAATTGCTGTCTTCAGACCGTCTGACCAGCCGAGAGACGGATTGTGACAGGATGCACAGCTGATCCAGTTGGAGCCGGAAAGCCGTGGATCAAAATAGAGCATCTTGCCCAGCTCAATTCTCTCAAAAGATGGCAAGGAAATTGCAATTCGGTTTGCACTGAGTTCAGGACTTTCATCTGCAAGGACCATGATTGTACCCAAAGCTGTTATTAATGATTCTGATTATCCGAAACTTGATGATCTTTTGCTTAATTTGAAAAATTCGGATCATTCTCTCACTGTAAAAAATCTTTCCATTCTTGCAGGCTTATCCTATATAACAAATAAAACAAAGACCGGAACCAATACAAATCCTGATGATCTTGCAAATGTCATCAACGCATTTGCGACTGATTTTGAAGACGGAGTATTTGACGGGAACGGGAGCAAGCCAAATCACACTTGCAGACACACCTCTCACTACAATACTTCTTCCTGCCATTGTTAAGTTATGTGCAGGAAGGAGGAACCTTTACAAGCTGCACTGTGAGTCCAAGTCTGCCTGCTGGATTGAGTCTCCTGGACTGCACGCCCCTGCCGAGTTCTTCCAACTAGCTGTCAATTGCCTACGGAAACAGTGTTTTTGCGGCAGTGGTATATAACAGCACATTGGCGGCAAATTCTCTGTAATGATATAGTATCCCATTTGTATAAGATTAGACTGTAATTCAAGAATTTACTTTTACTCAACGCCGAACCCGCCGACTTCAATCAGTTCCACATCCTTTGTATGACTTACAATCAGTGCAGCTGAGCGAAGTTCGCGTCCAAACTGCTTGAAGTCGCGTCTGTAGATTTCATAATATTCCGCTGCCTGCTTCACTGCCTGTTCGCGTTTCGCAGCGGCTTCACTGGGGCTGTCTTCCTTGCGGATGTATTTGAACTCTATAATGAAATTGTATTTTACATAATGATAGTAGGCAGGATGAGCCTCAAACAGAAGGTCTATTCTTTTTCTCTCAGGCAGTTCTCTTTCTGATATTATATTGTATAATTGACTTAAAGTAAAGTAACATATAAATAAAAACTTCACATGCTTTTCTGAAAAATGAGTGTAGTCATAACTCGAAAGTTTCTTCTGAAAGAAATCAACTGCCATCTCCTTCAATGCAGACGGGTCCCCTGAAACAGCCATTCCGTTGACTGCCCGGTTCAGAAGTCTCACATCCAGCTCTATCGTCAGACTCTCTTCCAGAAACCTGCGCAGATACTCCCAATACAGTGTGCGGATGACATGGTTCGGAATGGAAAACTGATTCGGGCTGTCTGAAAAAGTAAGAAGCCCAAGATAGAAAAGAAGAGACTTCAGCTCATTGTCGCTGAACCTCTGCGTAAAGTTGAATCTTTTGACGAGACTCAGTTCAAGAGAATTATTCAGATTGATTTCTTCAATAATTGACTGCAGCTTATCCTTCCCGCCTGTGCCTACAATCAGTCCTCGAAGTTTACTGTAATCGGTCTTTACATTTTCATCCAGAAGGTCTTTCGGATAGGCGGAGCCTGAAAATTTTTCCAGGAAATACAGAACCATATCCGAATTGAATACT
This sequence comes from Spirochaetota bacterium, assembly GCA_052033835.1. Taxonomy (GTDB): domain Bacteria; phylum Spirochaetota; class Leptospiria; order Leptospirales; family Leptospiraceae; genus DAORDI01. The sequence continues at coordinate 38,648 of JBPOJG010000025.1, read as the reverse complement.
TTTACACTTGCCTCGTCTGAAAATCTGTAACCGTTATAATAATGAATCATATCCTGAAGTACATCTTCTCTGGACTTGTCCCTGTATCTTTCCTCAGAAATCCGGTTCATCAGACTTTTTACTTCTTCGTTTGTAAAACCGAGCATTTCATTAAACCTTGCGTCCGTTGTCATATCACTCAGAATATTGAATCCGCTCGAAAGCTCATCTAGCATAATCGGTGAAACACCTGTGATGAAGAAACGTTCAATCACCCCTTCCCCGCTTGCAATTTTCATCTGCTCATAAAACTCGCGGACAAAACCGGAGCGGGACATGATATCCCTGATAAACGTTTCTCTCCCTTCAGAGGCAAGTTTATTGGCAAAATGATCGTATTCATCAATGAAGACATACAGTTTTTTGTCTGTGAGTGCAGTCTCATTTCTCAGATCCAGAATCATTTCGGACGGAAGCATATTTTCCATCTTTGCTTCAAATTTACTGAAGAGACCTTCACTGTAATACTCTTTATAATTTCTGAGGAATCGGTAAATCTCGCTTCTTACTCTATGCGAAAATGACTTCCTGAGACTTTCCTCGTTTTCTGTGCTGATGCCCGAGAAATCAAGTTTGAGGATAAGATAAGTGCTTTTGTATTCGGTAGGATTTTTCTGTATGTACAGACCGTCAAACAGTCTGTCGAATTTGTCCTTTTTGGCGATATCATAATAGGCCTGCAGGACGCTCACCCAGAGACTTTTTCCAAACCTGCGGGGACGGATGAAAAAGAACTTCTTATGGTTTTCCAAGAGCGGGATATAATGTGTTTTATCTACATACACAGCCCCCCCGCTTCTCAGGTTGTCAAAACTGGCCTCGCCATACGCAATCTTCAGCATATATGAGCAGAATCGAAGACAAGATTCCGTATGTAAAGCAGAATTTCTATCGGCACTGACGACCTATAAAAACAGCCCTGTATGAAAAAATTCCCATAAAATCGCACATTACGCAAAAAGGATAGAATTGCCGGAATCTGTAATTTTATAAACGTATTAGGAAAATCTAGCAGTTTTCTAGCTTGCAGCAGCTTCCAAGTATGCGAGCCCTTAGGGCCGCCGACAGGCCAGTGCGTCTTTAACTCACCTAAACACGAAGTGTGTAAGGTGAGTGAATAAAATTCAGTTGACAGTTTTTATACCATACCCACTATGGTATATAGATTCAAAAAAGAAGGTTTCAAATGTATATTTCTGAAAAAAAATTCTGGTATCTGGAAAGAGTTACTTATTTAGTCGGAGGATTATTCAATCTCATAGGAATTCTGCTCACTGTATTTGTACATCCATACTGGATAACTCTTCCCATTCTGGTCGGAATCAACCTTGTCATATACTCGATTACCGGATTCTGCATAATGACAAACATACTTTATTATCTGGGAGTCAAACCTATCTGTGAAATCAGAAAAGCTCAGGAATGATTTTCATTATTTTTTATGGCAGATTTTTCTGAACTTCTCGGCCTTCCATCTGTGTAAGTTTTCCTGCGGAAACTTGGTCGAGAAATATTTCATTCGGAATAAAACCATTTTCATCTTTGGAATATTTAGATTTCAGTCTGCGAAGATAATACATTTTTACCTGTCCTTTATTCTTCGCATCCACCTCGCCCCTGTATTCGCATTCAAAAAACTCCTGAACAAGTGTATATGTGGAAAAACTGATATTGATTTTGCCTGAGGTGCCGCTCGATTCCATTCTGCTCGCCGTATTGACTGTATCACCCCAGACATCATATGCAAATTTCTTTTCCCCAATCACTCCTGCGATCACAGATCCTGAATGAATTCCAATTCGAAGTTCCCAATACGGAAGTTCTCTGACTTTTTTTGCATCAATGAGTGCATTCATAAAAAGCAGAATTTCCAATGCTGCAAGACAGGAATCGACAGCATGAGTTTCGTTGACTCTCGGCAGGCCGCCGGCACACATATAACTGTCCCCTATTGTCTTCAGTTTTTCCAGACCGTATTTTTCGATAATTCTGTCAAACTGGGAAAAACATTCATCGAGTTCCTTTATCAGAAGATGAGGGTGCATTTTTTCAGCAATGTTCGTAAAGCCCTTAAAATCAGTAAAGAGCACAGTGGCAGATTCATATACTACAGGTTCAGTAATCCCTTTCTCCTTCAGTTCCTCTGCAACTTTTTCCGGAAGAATGTTCAGAAGGAGTTTGTCTGATTTCTTTCTTTCCTGTTCAGCTTCACATTGAGCAGCCACTGCAATCCCTTTCTCTGTCTCCGCTTTCTTTTTTTCCTCCTGGACCTGCTTGAAAAGATTTGAACTGCAGATAATCCCAGCAAGCTGTTCTCCTAAAATGGAAAGCTGAATGATATCATCCTTTCTCAGACTGAGTCTGCCTGAATTGAACAGTTCAAGAAAGCCGATCGGCTCATTCTGAAGAATTAATGGTAAAATCATTATATTCTCAGCCTTTATCATTTCCACTAGAAACAGTTCTTCTGCATTTAATACAGATTTTCTTATTTTTGAATAAAGAACTTTTTTTGACCGGAAAGCAATTGAATGAGCCCCTGTATCAATTGAAGACTGCATTTTGAGAACCTTTTCCCTGTCTTCAGCAGAAACAGAATCAGGCAGAGAACAGTCTACAGTATTAATCTTTGTTCTGTCAGAATTCACTCCGGACAGACCGTAATGCTGAATTCCAAAATGCTGCTTCAGATACTCGTGCAGTTTTTTCATTATAATCTGTATATCAAGATTTTCATTCAGACTCTTTACAAGTATGCTCAGTTCTTCAATATATTTCTTCTGCTCTTCGGTTTCCTTTTTCTGTCTCGCCGTCTGCTGAAGCAGATTTGCTGTATTCACCACACCTGCGATCTGAGCACAGAACCCGCTGATATTCTGAATATCAGGTTTATTGAGATACATAGGAGATCCGATATTTGAAAATGCCATCAGTCCTACTGTTCTCTGTTTCATCAGAAGAGGAACCTGCAGCAGAGAAATGGAACCTGCCTTCTCTACAAACGCCCTGTCTATTTCCGATTTCAGCTCAGGTATCCGTCTCAGATAAAAAGGTTTCTTTCTTTTCCAGACTGAATATGAATTGCCCCCTTCTTCATTCAGAGGAATCTGAAGCGATTTCATATACTGATAGGCTCCCTCCGGCATCTTGTTGTGACTGTAAACCTTGAAAGTATGCAGAAAAGCTTCTTTCTCATCAGGAAGAAAAAGCCATACTGCAGCTATATTATATCTTTTATATACATATTTAGATATCTCCACAAATATCTGATTCAGATCCGAAAATGAATTTACAATCTTGGAAAAATTGTTCAGTGCCTCGATCTCTTTCTTTGACTGATTCAGCTCAGACGTTCTTTCCTCCACTTTCTGCTCAAGAGTTCCGGTCAGCTCCTCAACCTGAGTAAATGCCTTTGAAAACCGAAGAGAAAGAATGACTGCCTGACTGAATATCAGAGCAAGAAGTCCAAACGGTGCATAAAATCCTGTGCTGATCAATTCTCTCGCATACATAATATCGTTTACCATAGTCATTGAAAGGATCAGAAAACCGGAAAGAGAGAACACGGAATATTCCAATTTATTTCTGACTGAATTAACCAGCAGCCAGGCAAGATATATTACCCCTGCGAGCAGTACAATCTGATAAATTTCAGCAGTCCTCGAAAAAATTCTTACTGGAGTAAATAATGCAAAAACTGCAAACAGAATTGAAAGCGGATATGTGACTGTCAGAACAGGTCGGTTGAAACGGTTCGGAAATATTCTGCTGAAATAATGTATTCCGACAGGCACACAGAAATACATGGAACAGTATTCAATAAAAGAAAACACTTTATATCCCAGATACGGCATCCACTCAATAAGAAGATACTCACTTGTAGTCAGAAGACGGATAAGAACTATCAAACATAAAACAGCAAAGAGAAGCGGCGAAACAGTTTTCTTACGGATATACCATATCAAAAAATGATACAAAGACATTATGAATATAATTCCAACGCTGAAAAAATCAGTTTCTCTTCTTTCAGAGACCATTGCCGAAATATGAGAAACCTTGCCAAGATACAGTGAGTTCCAGACACCGCCGAGACGGTTGTGATAATTTGATATATGAATGACAATATCCAGTTCTTTTCCCTGAACAGGAATATATCCAAGTGTCGGCAGATGAAGTGCTTCTGCACTTTCCATATCAGAACTGACCTTTCCTGCTGACTGAATCAGTTTTGAATTGGCAAATATACGGTAAGCAGTCCCCTGATATTTACTGCTCAAGGCTAGAATTTCGCCGGCAGAATTTTCCGGAAGAAGGACTTTCATACGGTATGTGGCATATCCCAGACCTTCAATAATTTTCTGACTGCCGTCCGGCGATTTTACCGAATGTCCGTTCCAAGAATGAGGTACAGGGATATAGTCGTAAGCAGGCAAAGCAGACTTTTCTGAAGGAATCAGAAACTGCTCCCAGTAAAATTCCCAATCCCCATCCAGCCTGACAGTTCCGTCCGTCTCAAAATTCCATTCCCTGGATACTTTCTCCGGATTCACAGAAGAGGTATCTCGAACGGAACGAAGATCCAGAACTCCCTGAACCGCTTTTGGATGGATTGTCGAACTGTGATTTTTGCAATGATAGATGACAAAAAAAGGAAATATGAAAAAATATAATATCCAGAACTTCATTGCAGATTACAGACAAAATGCAGTTTCTTTTTTTGCAACAAGCTTTTGAGTCTGAGCAAAAAAACAACATAAATAGGGACTTTCTCCTAACAAAAGAGTGTTGAATAAATTATTTCTCTGAAACTTCTGCAGTGAATTTCTGAAATTACTTTCCAGACTCTATCAGCCGATAATGTTCGCTGGCCAATATTTGGAGGACAGCCGCCAAGTTTTTGAAATCAGCCGCCAAGTTTTTGAAATCAGCTGCCAAGTTTTTGAAATCAGGTAGACTCCCGCAAACTTGGAAGCTGCTGCCGATAAACCTTTTCGATTTCTATAGACTGAAGAGCAGCGGCTTACGGCGCTCCGCTGCCGGAAACATGGGTTATAAATTATTCACTTTTAATTTTTTTATAATGATTTATATATTCCTCCTGAAGAGCTGTCAGTGTATTCTTTCCCTCCAGAGAATGCCAAATTGAATTTTCCAGCCAGAAGCGGTACATAAATTTTTCAAAATGGCAGATTACTATCGGTCAGAAGAGTTCCTCCGGAGATGAGTATTTGAACATTTTAGAAAGTTTAGGGCATTTTTCAGGAATCTTTTTCCAATCTTTAGGAAGCGTAATATGTTTAATTTTTTTATCATCATACTTTATATTATAATCTGCATCTGCGATCTGTTCATATCCGTCCATTGAACCGGTTTTCTTCTGATAGGCATCACTTGCAATGTAAAGAAAACTCTCATGATTCTTAAACTGATTCTTTTTTACGACTTCTGTAAGAATATCCGGATTCCCCATTATGGAGAAAAACAGTTCTTTTCCCAGGGATACAAGCCAAAAGCAGAAATAAAAGAAACTGTCTCCAGTAAGAAAAGAATAACCCCTGCCTTCCTTAATTAAACTCGTTCTGCTTCCCGAGATCTCATAAATCAGAAATGCTGCAGGTGCCCTTTCTGCAATTCTTACATAATGATCATATATAGAACTGAATTCTCCAATCTCTCTTTCCGATCTTCCAGACATTTCTTTCTTGAGAAAGCTCAAAACAGATGCATCTGTTTTTTTGGTCTCTCTGGCAGTTTTTATCAGACTCCAAAACTCATCTACATTCATACGGTAATCCTTTTGATTAAAAAATATTAACCTTTCAGTTTTTTAATTGAAGATACCCAATACAGTATCTTGTGCTTCATCTCATTTATGTCAATCGGCTTACTTATATAATCGCTGATACCGGATTTTATATACAGATCTTTTTCTTCAGCTGACATATTGTCCTTGGCTAAAGCAATGATGAAAGGGATATTCTTATCCTTGAAACCTTCTTGAAATAATCTTACTGTCTCTGCAACACTGCCGCTAATCCGAAAATCTTCAATATCCAGCAGGACCAGATCATAATTCTGAACAGAAAAAAGACTTACTGCCTCAGTATGAGTCTGAACTGCATTCTTAATTCTATATCCTATATTTTTTAGAAGTTTTATAATTAAGTTTTGATCAATAATATTTTCTTCAATAAGAAGTATGGAAGGATAATTCTCTTTTATACGTTCTGACTGAGCTGTATCAGAATTTTCAATCTTCATTTTTTCAGAAAACTCATATTCCACGACATTCAGCCTCAGAGTGAAAGTACTTCCGACACCGAAGACTGATTCAGCACTGACTGTACCGCCCAGAAGTTCAGCCAATTTTCTGGAAATTGACAGACCAAGACCGGTTCCCCCGAATTTTCTGGAAATAGAATTGTCTGCCTGAGTAAACGGATCAAAGATTTTTGAAAGTTTTTCCTCTACTATTCCAATTCCTGTATCCCTTATTGAAAATTCAATGGAATACACGTTCTTGGTTTTCTGCTTCAGCTTTATACTGAAATCAATCCCACCCTCGTTTGTGAATTTTACAGCATTGTTCAGCAGATTCAGCAGAATCTGCCGGAGCCTGGATTCATCCCCTACTATGAACTGAGGTAAATTCTTATCGATAGAATAGTTTAAGTACAGTTTTTTCTGGCGAATCTCACTTTGTACAATTTTTGCCGCATCAGCAGTTGATTTGAATAAATCGAATGGAGCTTCTTCCAGTGAAATACTTCCAGATTCAAGTCTTGAAATATTCAGTATATCATTTATAATTATAAGAAGACTCTCTGAACATACACCTATCACTCTAAGATATTCTTTCTGTTCTTCTGTCAGAGCAGTCATTTCCATAAGAGATTTCATCCCCAGAATGCCGTTCATCGGAGTCTTAATTTCATGACTCATATTTGCAAGAAAATCCGATTTTACCGCGCTGGCCTCCTCTGCCTTTTTTCTGGCCTCCTCAAGATCTATAATGAATTTAGCATTCTGAAGGGATATTGCAATCTGAAGGGAAAGTATATTCAGAATGTCAACTCTGCTTTCAGAAAAAATATGAGTAGCAAGACTGTTTTCCAGATAAATAATGCCAAGAAGCTTATTCTGATTTTCCACAGGAAAACAAAGAATGGATTTAGTACCGTTTCTTTGAATGTAGGAATCATTCAGGAAATCTTCCGACATTGAAGCATTTTCCAAGACAAGCATCTTTCCGGTTCTGTACACATTATTGACTATCGATAGCGGAATATCTGAATCTGCCAGTTTTTTCTTTCGACGGATATTTAAACCGCTTCTTTCCACTCTGCAGTCAGCCTCGATCAGAAGCTGCTCTTCACCGGTTCTTCTATCCTCTTCTACTGCAATAAAAACACCTCTGTCAGCACCGGAGTTTTCCAGAAGACTGTTCATAATTTTAACAATCAGTCTGTCAAAATCAATTTCCTCAGAAAGAATGTGAGTCGTCCTTATCACGGTCTGAAGATCCAGTTTTTCATTCAGTCGGCTGGAAATATATCTGAGCGTTCTGTTAAAAACAGAATCATCATTCATATCCATATACTGTGCTGATGCCTTCAGTTCACTCCGAAATATATTGGGATATTTTTCTTTCAATTTCTCGCACTTAAAACCGGCTCCCCAAGTTTCATATATCTGGTACGATTTCATCAGATACGGACGAGCAAATTCAGTCTTGCCCTGAACTAAGAACATTTTTCCCGCCAGCTCATTTGCGAGAGCTTCATTCTGAAGAAACCCATTCATATTTGCCTCAGCGGCCGATTTATCGTAATAAATCATAGCATTCCAGAAATCACCCTGTATCCGAAACTGTTCAGCCAAAACCAGCAGATACTGATTCAGAAAATTTTCAGGACAGGTATCTGACCAATTTTTAAGAAGCAGGATGTTCTCTGAAATTTTTTCGGATGCTGTCCGCTTTTCTTTTTCAGAGAATACTTCAAACTGCCCAGCTAAGGAGAGTGAATGAATAAATGTATGCTCCACTGCCAAATATGTGCCAGTCACATACTGAAGAAGACTGCCTGTTTCCGCAGACTCTCTGCAGCATATATCTGCCCTGTCGAGAATGAAATTAGAATATTCTTTCATTATCCTATACATTGCCAGAGGATAACTGCCGTTATCTGATCCGAATAATTTCAGAAAATCTTCTTCATCCCGACTTTCTTTTTTCAGATCAGTTTCAGCAAGATATGCAAGAATCAGTTCTGTTCCGGAAACAATACCTAGAGCAATGGAATGTTTAAATTTTCCTGCAACCGGTCTCAGTTCATTGACTTTAAGACGAATTGCACCTAGATGCATTCCCTGAAAAAAAGAATTTACCAGATCATTTCCTATCCCATAACCTCCATGCTCAAACTCCCCGGATTCCAGTCCTGCCTCTATACATTCCCGATTGATCCGTTCCGAATCCTTAAGAGGTTTAAGGAAAGGAGATCCGTAATTTGCAAGCAGATTTGCTGCTTTGGCTTTCGCTGAAATATTACTGTATTTTTCACTCAATCTGTAAGTCAGTTCAAAACACTCATAAGCTCTTTTATAATCTGAAAAAGATGCATTCAGCATAATACCGTATAAGGCATATCCGTATGAATCTTTCATATTTCCGTATTTCAGATATATATTGACAAGTTTTGCTCCCAGGATCGGAAATAAATGAGTTGCGTACTGGTAGGACGTGGCTGTTGCATTTGCAAGAGTCCGGGCAATCAGCTCCTGTTCCGGACTGCTGATCAGCGGCAGAGAATCCAGTGAAGCAAAACTTCTTTCTCCCATCGCAGATCTGATCTCACTTACTTCTTCCGAAAAAATTTCACTGGAATCCCTCCCTTCTATTTCTATATTGAATAAAGATAATATTTTTATAATTATTTTATATGATTTATCAAATTTACCCTGTACTGAATATATTATAATCAGGAGGTTTAACAGACTGCCCTTATCGGTATTTTTTACACATTTCTGTTCAGCATATTCAATCAAATCTACCGAGTTTTCAAAATTACCGTTCAAATGTTCTGCTTCTGCCTGTTCCTTAAAAAGCCTGTATGAAAGATAGAAATTCCTTTCCCAGAGACTGTCAAAAAAAAGCTCCTTAGCTTTTCTCAGATAAAGCAGAGAGGCTGCGTATGCCGCCGAATGTTTTGCTCTTTCGGCAGCTGAAAGATTCATTTCAATCAGACTGACTTTTTCATTCTCATCAGAAATTAAATGACTTCCTGCATTCAGATGTTCTGTAATTTCGAATATTCGATTATGTTTCTCTTCCGAAGAAAGGGACTTCAGCAGGAGTTTCCCAATCTTCAGACGAATATGAGCACGTTCCTCCTCCTTTATCTGTTCCTGGCAGGCCTGCTGTACTTTATCATGCTGAAACTGGAAAAAACCTTTCTCAAGATTCTCACTGGATACGATTAATTCTTCCTGAATTGCAGGTTCAATATATTTTAATATTTTTTTATAATCAGTTTCACTGATAATACTGACAGTTTTAAGATCGAACCTGTTCCCAATGCACGAAGCCAGCCTCAAAACATCAATCGTTTCGGCAGTAAAACTTTTGATTTTTTTTACAAGAAGATCGATCACATTTTCAGCAAACTGAATATTTTGAATATTCCCGATATCCCAGAACCATTTCCCTTTCTCTGAATCAAAAACTAATAATTTCTCATTATACAGTTTTACTAAAGTCTCACGCACAAAAAAAGGATTTCCTTCGGTTTTTCTATAAAGCAGTTCAGCCAGAGACTTGACCTCATCTAAGGGAAGGTGAAATGTATCACAGAGCATCTCACTGATGTTATTTACAGAAAGGGAGAGAAGATCTATTTTCGAAATTTTAGTCTCATCCAGTTTCAATTTCTGAATCATCTTATGAAAAGGATGGTTTTCAGGAACTTCGTTTTTTCGGTATGCAAGGATAAGGCAGAACCATTTCAGTGAAGGCTCCTGAAGAATATTCAGAATGAGCCCAAGTGAAGAACTGTCTGCCCACTGCATATCATCCAGAAAAATTGTAACCGGATTTTCTTTCTGCGTAAATACTTTAAGGAAATTTATAAAAAGTATATTGAATCTATTGGCATTCTCCTGTGAACTGACTTCAAATACATCAGGCTGCTTTCCGACAATGACTTCAAGCTCTGGAATCAAATCTGTAAGAAGCCGTCCATTCTTGCCAAGTGCGGAAAGGATTCGGTCTTTAAACTCAGCAGATGTTTCTTTGTTTTCCCCCAAAAGCTGAGTAATCAGCCTTGAAAAAACTTGGATGACTGCATAAAAAGGCTTATTTGAATTCAACTGATCAAATTTTCCTGAAAGAAAATATCCGCCGGCAGAGACGACTGATCTCTGCAGTTCCATTGCGAGTGCAGATTTACCAATACCTGAATAACCGGAAAGTAAAGTTAAATGGATACTGCCCGTTTCGTGAACGGACTTGAAAGCATTCAGAAGACTTTCAGTTTCCTTTTCTCTGCCGTACAGTCTTTTTGATATACGAAGTTCGGAAAAACCGTCAGACAGGGCTACTGGAAAATAAAATGACTTAAAACCCTCTTCACCAAGCTCATTTACTGCCTGCCTGCATTTTTTCAGATCCTGAAGTATTCCGTACGAACTCTGATATCTGCTTTCAGGATTCTTTTCCATAAGTTTCATTATAATATCGGATATAATTTCCGGAGTCTGATTCTTTCTGCTGGGTGATTCCGGCATTTGAGCAAGGTGAGCGTGAAATACCTTCATCGTATCATCTGTCAGAAAAGGGAGCTCGGAAGTCAGAAGCTGATAGAATGTCACTCCAAGAGAATAATAATCGGATCTGTAATCAGCACTACGGTTCATCCTCCCCGACTGTTCCGGAGACATATATGCAATACTGCCTTCAAAGAATTCATCCGTTGACGGATCAGCTTCCTCCGTCTGAAAGTATGCCGCATTTTCAAAATCGATAATATTAAGTTCACCGCTCACTGCGTTGTAGATAATATTCTGAGGTTTTATATCTTTGTGAATAATATTATTTTTGTGAATTTCAGAAACTGCAGTTACAATTTTTACGGCCAGATCCAGAAACAGATTCAGCTGCAGACCCTGCCCCTGAATCAGCGTATCGAGTGAAGTCCCCTCAATGTCCTCCATTGCCAAATACGGTTTATTCTGAAAATCAATCAGTTCAACAGGTCTTATAATCCATTGAGAACTGAACCTGCTGATCATTTCATATTCGTGAACCAGTCTTCTGATTTCAGCAAGTTTTGGATAACTGTATTTTGATGTTTTTATAATTATTTTATTATTATTTTTTACTGCTTTATATATTACATTCCGTTCACCCTCATATACTTTCTCCAGAAAATCGTATCCAGGCAGCTGAATCATATCAGATACCCCCGGGTCCTTAAAAAATCACACATACAGAGTTATATTTTTCCTTACATTGGAATACTCAGAAGAATTATCCCAAAATAAAAGTTCGCAGTTTCTCTCCAGACAGGCAAGCTAAATAAATTTCAACTTTCTCAGATTTAGAAAGAGAACAGATTCCTCCTTCCCTTTCAGATTTTTATTCTGCTTCAGTTTTTTGATGCTAGGTGATATCTACTACTTAAAACAGAGTAGTCACTGGGGACCTTTACAAAAGTTACGGGAAGGCTTTTGGATCAGATCTGGAATTGACTGTGTTTCCTGTTTCTGAATAAATGATAAAGCAGTGCCCGTACAGAAGGAAAATCAATGAGTAAAGTCATTTTAGTTATAGACCCGTTTTTAAGACAGCCCGCAGCAGCAGCATTCAATACGATCTCACATCTGCACTGTATGGTGCAGAAAGAATTAAAAACAGTGGAATCCCATCTCGAACTTTTTTTCCCGCTGTATTCAGACAGAACTTTACAGGAATATATGTCTCGTATGATTCAGGATAATAAAAAAGTCATTGGAGTGATTTCTCTCGGCAGTTATGTAAATATCACGGACAGACCTGAATGGATTAATAAATTTGGAGAAGATCTGAAAAACTGCATCATAGAAAAGAGTATTCCATTCCTGGGAATCTGTTTTTCGCATCAGCTTTTTGGATGGATTTACGGATCAGAGATAGATTTCGTAAAAGACAGAGAGCAGATACCTGAGGGAAAATACAATGAATTCAGGAATATCAAAGTCACTCAGGAGAGACTGAAAAATCTTCTTGGAGGACTGGATCAGTTCATTTCAAAGGCAAAACATGAGCAGGAAGTAAAAACGGTCAACAGCGAATTTCTTGAAGTCTGCTGCACGGGCGAAAAATGCAGAATTGAGGGACTGATGCACAAAAAATTTCCTGCGTTTTCAGTCCAGTCGCACCCTGAAGAATTTCATGAATCCAAGCAAGGACTTCATTTTATAAAATATTTTATCTCTTTTTTTATAAATTCGGACAGATAATATGAACATTATTCTGACTTTTTCAACCGCAGTTCTTCTTTTCGGATTTTCCTATATAATATGGAATTATGCAAAAGGACTGAAAAATTCCCCAAGAGAAATCTGGATACTTTTCGGAGCCAAACTGATTGAGTATGCAGCATACGGAGCATCCAATATGACATTTGTTCTGTACCTCTCCGAAGACTGCGGTCTGGGCGATGTGCAGGCAGGTTCGTACATCGGAACCTGGTCAATGCTTCTCACCTGTTTTTCCATCCTGGTGGGTTCTGTCGTAGATGCAGTCGGAATAAGAAAAACTCTTATTATAGGAATGTCTTTCCTTCTTTTAGGCAGACTGGTGATGCCGTTCACATCGAATCTCTGGATAACCACTCTGCTTGCATTCATTCCGGTCGCTGCAGGCAATGCTCTTCTTGGACCTGTCCTTTCTGTGGGCATCAAAAAGTATACGACAAAGAAAAGTGCCGCACTCGGGTTCGGACTCTTTTATACATTGATGAATACAGGTTTTGCACTGGGAGGATACACATTCGACAAAATAAGAACTGTCTTCGGAGAACACAGTTATGTAAAGATCCCGCTGCTTTCAGTCAATATGTCCACATATCAGATTATATTCGCAGTCAGCTTTCTTCTTTCCATACCTACGCTTCTTCTCATTCTTCTGATGAGAGACGGAGTTCAGATGGACAGTGACGAAAACATATCTATTGAGGTCACTGACGCACCGGAAAAAAGAACCTCTTCTGAACTGTTCCTGGCAGTAAAAAAATCCTCTATTGATACATTTACTATTATGAAGGAAGTATTTACAGAAAGATCATTCTGGGTTTATCTGTTTATGCTCGGAATCCTCGTATTCATAAAACTCGTATTCTATCATTTTCATTATACCTTTCCAAAGTACGGAATCCGGGTTCTTGGAGAAGGGATAAAAATAGGCAATATATATGGAATATTAAATCCTGTGCTGATTGTTTTTCTTGTTCCGCTGACTGCACATCTGACGAAGGAGATCCGCTCTTATTATATGCTGACTATAGGAACTGCAGTTTCCGCTTTATCCATATTCATCGCAGCCCTGCCCTCTTCGGTTTTCGCACCTTTTTTGAATACCTGGATTGGAGATCTGATTCTGATTCAGTGGCTTGAGCTGACTCCCGACAGACAGAATCCAATTATATTTGGACTTATATTATTCATAATAGTTTTTACAGTCGGTGAGGCAATATGGTCGCCTCGACTTTTTCAATTCTCAGCAGAGATTGCACCGGAAGGAAAGGAAGGCACATATCTGGCTTTATCATACCTGCCCTACTTTCTTGCAAAAATGATTGCAGGCCCAATGTCAGGATGGCTTATTGTCAGATACGCACCTTCCGGTGCATCATCCTTTCCTGATCAATATCTGATATGGATTTGGATTGGGGGAATGTCAGTTCTTTCACCGATTGGACTTTTGATTTTCAGAAGAACATTTCTAAAAGCGGAAACTGCGTAAGAATAGTATGATCTGTACATAAAAAAACCCATGCAGCGGGACTGCACGGGTGAGGGTTATTATTTAATTATAGATTATCTCCAACCGTCGTTTGTCAGTTCTCCATGATTTTCATAGAGTCCCTGAACAGGAACTGAAGGAGCCCTTACGTGACCGGTAAACTGGATGAAAGTTTTTCCGCCTTCAGAAAGAGAACTTTGGCATTTTGAAGCACCGCCTGCAATATTGTAACCGCATGAAGAGTGATAAGCTACTGCATAATCATCCTCACCTGGGAGAATCAGAGATGCACCTGCCATTCCCTTGTATCCTGGAACATGAGAGATGGTTACACCTGCAGTGTTGTTGTGATTGAAGGAAGATCTTGCTGTGTTTACGATGAGAGCCTTGTCCATTGCATTTCCGGAATAACCGAAAGTGATTCCATTCAGTGCAGATGCGAGTTCAGATCCACCAGAAGCAGCAGCCAGAGCAGTTACGCCGGAAATTTGATAACCCTTACTTGCAGCAGATCCGCCGAGATTGGAAAGCCAGTATTCAGTTGCATAACATCCTGCACTGTGACATACGATTTTGCAGGTATTTGTCTTGCAGATATTTACCATTACAGTTGTCAGATTTGTCTGAGCACGGGCAGTTCCGTAAGTTCTTGGATCAGATGTCCCGTCGTATCCCACAAAGTATTTTGTGCCGGATACAGTGTTTGCATTTGCACCCCAGTAGCTGTTCACATCAGTTGTGCCTGTTCCGTTGTGGTTCTTGCCTGACTTGCCGTGGACAAATACAGTGACTGATGCTGCACTTAACTGAGCTGCACCGAGGATGAGGGAAGTAAAAAGGACTGCGTTGATTTTCTTTAACATTGTTTTCTCCGATTCTGATTTTCGTTTTGCCTTGCGGCTTGATTTATTTATCTGCTTTCTTATTTCCAAAGTCAACTGAAAAATTCCTGAACTGGCCAAAAAGTCTTTGATATTTATCAAAGAAATCAGAGGTTCATCCATGACAGAAATTTCGGTGTTCTGATTTATTTTTTATTTTATTATAATTAAAATTAATTATTAAAAATCTTTTTTATCACACAGTTTCTTAAACTGCCCGCAGTTCTGCAACTTCTCTGTCGAAAAAATCTGCGCAGCCGCTCGCTTTACTAGCCTGTCTGCCGACGGGTGTTTCTATGCTTGCGTGTTGGAGTATGCTTTCATCAAAACTTATTAAAATACGGTGACAGATAGAGATCATTTGGCCAGAAACCGTTGGATTTTGGGTCAATGATCAGCGCACTGGTCTGAGTAAAAGGAATTCCATAGATTTTTCCATTGGGAGCAAGGACACCTCCAATCCATTTAGTGCCGCCAACTCCCAGCCCGGTCATTGCAGTTGTATCAGCAGTATTCGCAGTCGGATCTATAATTAATACACTGCTAGAATCCCATGGTATTCCATAGATCTTCCCATTGGGAGCAAGGGCACCTCCAACCCATTTAGTAGTTCCTGTCAATCCGGAAATCGTAGTCCCATCTGCTGTATTCGCAGTCGGGTCTATGATCAGTACACTTGTTGAATTGTTAGGAATTCCATAGATCTTTCCGCTCGGAGCAAGAACACCTCCATGAAATTTAGCAGTTCCCGTCAATCCGCTGCTGAAGGTCGCTGCTGTATTCACAGTTGGGTCTATGACCAAAACATTATTAGAATCACGCGGAATTCCATAGATTTTTCCATTGGGAGCAAGCACTCCTCCCATCCATTTTTGCGAACCACTTAGTCCGCTGATCGCAGCAGTATCGACTGAATTAGATGTCGGATCTATGATCAATACACTTGTTGAATCACCAGGTATTCCATAAATCTTTCCATTGGGGGCAAGCACTCCTCCAATCCATTTACAAGTACCTGTCAATCCGGAAATCGTAGTGGTATCTGCTGTATTCGCAGTCGGATCTATAATCAATACACTGGTTGAATCATAAGGAATTCCATAAATCTTTCCATTGGGAGCAAGCACACCACCAAGCCATTTAAGAGCGCCTGTCAATCCTGTAATCGTAGAAATATCTGATGTATTTGTACTTGGATCTATAATTAATACACTGCCAGAATCCCATGGAATTCCATAAATCTTTCCATTGGGAGCAAGCACTCCTCCCTGCCATTTGTTTCCACCTCCCAACCCGGTAATTGCAGCACCATTTGCTGTTTCATTTGCACTCTTACCAAGTGCAGCCTGTGCTTGTAAAGTCGACTGAATTGCTGACCAATCTTGGAAGTAATTTACAAGAATGGAAATGGCTGCTGTCTTATTCCCGTAGGCATTTGCTGCTGTAATTGTATAATAAGCTGATGCTTGGATACTCGTGGGTGTCCCGCTGATTGCACAGGTCGTATTGTTCAAACCCAATCCCGAAGGCATCGCAGGAGTAGATCTGCAGCTTGTGATTGTTCCTGTCACAGTCGGTGTGATTGCAGGAACCGCCACATTTTGGGTAAATGCATACGAGGCTGCCTGATAACTGAGTGTAGGCGGTTGTCCAGAAGTAATAAAGATTCCCGATAAACCGGAATAATGTCCGAAGGATTTACTGAGGTGGGGTTTGCAGAAGGAAAAAAAAATGATGATTAGAATGTAAAGTTTTCTCAGCATTGGGATACAAGAATATTTTTTTAAATTTCCTGCAACGCAAAATTCATTTCCCTTTATAAAAAAACTCCACATCTCTAAGTGAGGAGGACTATCTGTGTACTAAGTTTCTTTCAAACAGTTTTCTGTCTTCAGCAATCGTTCGTATGGCTCCATATTGTTATTCTATCTGCATAATCTCCTAATTCCTGAAATATGTATGGATTCAGAAACTGATTTTTCCGGAAGAAATTTTTCTCTGACACAGACAGCCCAGCCTCATCGGATACAGGCTTCCAGTAATGAAGTATTGATGAAATTAAATGATTAATAATCTTTACAGATTCCTCAATGCTCAACTGAAAATGTTCCGAGGCACTGATACAGTGAATCAGTCTGCCCCAGGCATCAGGCGCTGCATCTCTCAGACAGGATGCTATGTCCCACTTGGGCTCGAATGTTCCATATTGAAGCGGAAGCTCATGTGCAAAAATGGGGATAGAGTTCTTTCTTTTCAGATAACTCTGCCCATAGGTGAAAAAGTATTTGTCTTCCTTCTTCTGAATCAGTCCTGCCGGAACAGGATCACTTGCACCCGGCAGAAAAATCCAGACATATGCACGATCATTAGAAATTATCATCAAGCACTACCTTTGAAGACGAAACTCTTTCCGGCAATAAGGCCAGAAGCTCCTGAGTCTGCTTCGAAAAACGGACTAACTCTTTGGCAGAGAACAAGGGCGGGAAGAAACAGAATGATAAATAACGGACATTACGGATTTTTCTTTTTTTTAACCTTTTCTAATGCATCACTTTGCAGATTAAGGGTTTATATTTCCATTTTCAAAATGATTATTTAAAAGATTCTTCAGTTTTTCCAAATCTATAGGTTTTATATAATATCCCAAAGGCTTAAATTTTTCTGCTCTAACTTTAGTCAGACTGTCTTCATAACCGGTAATAAACACAATAGGGATGCCAGTTTCTGATTTTATAATCATCTCAGCTGCTTCAATTCCGTCTATTTTTCCCGCGAGTCGTATATCCATTAAAATGAGATCAGGGGAATTTAATTTTACGTAGTCAACTGCTTCTTCTCCTGTCACGACATGATGTGTGATATTGTATCCGATTTTTTGAAATTGATAAGCCATAACCCTTGCAGTGATTACTTCATCCTCAACGAGCAGAATATTCATTTCAAACCCTCGCTTTGTATAGAGTTTTCGGAAATTCGAAAAAACATGAGACTCCTTCTTTATTTTCCAGACTGACTCTTCCTTTCATTTGTATTTCTCCGATATCAAAGATAAGTTTCATTCCCAATGTACTTTGTTTTCGAAAATCAAATCCGGACGGAACTCCTGCTCCATTGTCCGAATATCGCAAAATATATTTTTCTGATCCGTCATTGGACAGACTGATGGATATGTTCCCTTTTCTATTTTCCGGAAATCCGTATTTTAAGGAATTAGTCATAAGTTCACTTATTATCAATCCAAATGGAACTGCTATGTCGAGCAGAAAATATTGATCAATAATATTTATATTCAAAGAAATTCTGTCCTTAGTATCATTAAAGCTGTCCATAATTAAAGAGGATAGGTCCCCTATATATTCCTTTATGGAAATTTGAGACAAGTCCTGTTTCTGATAAAGCATCTGATGCACAAGAGAGATTGCCATTATTCTTTTTTCAGTATCATCCACCAGTTTTTGAAGCTCAAGATTCTCTGAAAATTCGACGGCTTGAAGGATGAGCATTCCTCTTATCAATTGCAGGGTATTTTTTGTTCTGTGAAAAAGTTCCTGAATTAATGTTTCTTTTTCATTCAGGGATTGAAGCATTCTTTCCTCAGTCGCCTTCTGCTCTGTAATATCCAGTGCAATACCTTCAATAGTGAAATCAGTGTCGCCCTTCTGATAATAAAATGACCGATCATCAAACCAGTGCCATTTTCCATCTGCATCCCGAATTCGATATTCCAGATCAAATGGTTTATTTTCCGATGCTTCCGCAATCGCCTGTTTTATCAGAGGAAGGTCTTCCGGATGAATGGAATTCTGCCACAGAAAAGGCCGCGAATACAATTCTTCAGGCGTGTATCCTAATAATTTTGTAACGTGTGACGAATAATATACTCCGCCTTTTTTACCGGAAAACGAATATACAATTCCAGGAATTCCTTCTACCAGTTCCCGGAAGCGTTTTTCTGATTTCTGCAGTGCATTTTCCATCTGCCTGCGTTCGGTGATGTCTCTTGCAAAGGCAGTAATTCCTATAATTTCATTCTGACTGTTCCGGATAGGATTATAAAAACTTTCATAATATGATTTTTGAATATCTCCAAACTCCTGAATTTTCGAATGAGATTCACCATTCAGTGCTCGGTCATAGTATTCCTCAGCAGTCTTCAGGTCATCGACCGATGTGATACAGTCCAGGATATTCATTCCGACTTCTACATCCTTTCCATACGCATACTGCATTGAAATTCTGTGAGTGTTGTTGAAATATAAATAATTATATTTATTATCTATAGCCAAAATAATCATATCTTTTTGGCTTTCGATGCTTGACTGCAGAAGCAGTGCAGTTTTCCTGAGCTCATAGTTTGAAGCAGTCAATGCCCGCGTAGCTGCTTCCAGCTCTTCAAATGAAGCCTGCATTTCTTCATAAGCGGCGGCTAACTCCTGATTTTTCTGTATTAAATCTTTCTCACCCCGCTTCATCTCTGTAACATCTTCAATAATTACAGCAAACTGTTTCAGCTGAGGACAGTAAGCACGCACATGGAAATATTTATTCAGCTCCACTGAATAGTTTTCGAATTCCATTTCTTCACCAGTCAATGCAGTCCGACCGTATTTCTCAATCCAGAACATTTCTGTTTTTGGAAGTATTTCCAGAACACGTTTTCCATTTATCTCAGAAGCCTTTAAGCCCGTTAAACGCTCAAATGCCGCATTCACATGAATAAATTTATAATCAATCGGAATATTATTTTTATCACATATTATTTCATGCAGAGCAAAACCGACTGTCAGATTTTCAAATAACTGCTTATACTGTTTTCCGATTTTTTCCTCATTTGCAATAGAGATGATCAATTCTTTGTTTGCTGAACGTATTTCTTCTTCTGTTGCAGCGAGTTCCTCATAGTTGAGCTGCAGCTTTTCTTCTGTTTTGATTCGATCAGTGATATCATCAATTGTCGCAACCATCCCGGTTATGTTTCCTTGATCATCTTTCAAAGGGGATGCATTGATAGACAGATAAACTCTTTTTCCATTCGGCCATTCAATTGCATGTCGCACGTCCACAACAGGCTTGCCATAACGCATTATCAGATTAAAGGGAAGTTTCTCCTCCGGAAATGGATTGCCTGAGAAGTCAGTGATTTTCCATATTGGAGTATTATAAGTTCTTTGTGTTACTTCGTCTTCTGTTAAACCGAATATCCTGACTGCCCAGGAATTTGCATAAGTAATATTTCCTTTGAAATCAACGATTGTCATTCCGACAGGACTGATTTCCATAATATTCGAAATTAATTCGATCAGGTTTTCTTTATTCTCATCAATTCCGAGTATTTTCTTTCCAGAGATGGACATAGTTTCACCGAATTAAACTTTTTAGGCAGAGGCAATAGAAAAAGCTCTCTTCCAAAAAATTTTTCGTCCCTTTTTTTGGCTGCCGCAACCCCGACGGAAGCGTCAAGGAAAAGAGAAAAGATCTGCAGAAGTTCATATCTCAAGTGAGCAAAGCGCAGTTTCAAGGCTTGCAGCAGCTTCAAGGTATGCGGCTGTTTAGCTGAAAACATCAACATTGTCTAAAATATAAATATTTACAATATATTCATCATATTTTCAACAGCTTTTTCGACTTTGCAGGACGCCGGATTTTGAGAATTACTATAATTCTCAAATAATGAGTCTCATTGATTGCCTGTTACCGATTGGAAGGACTTTACCCGGCATTCTGCTGCTCAAATGGTTAAATTTACAGGTAATCTGCCCACTTACAAGCCATTTTTACACATTTCGAATGCTACACCTTCTCCCAATCAAAGGCAGTGATATTTCTATCCGATTTATTAAACTCTACTCCAATCAAATAGATTTCACCTACCGTTCCCGAATAGAGATGTGTGCTTGCATAACCGACATATTTCTCGTGATACTTTTTCTCTTTGATTTGAGTGATCGCTTTACCGACCCCAGTCATTTCATTTACTTTGAACTCCAGCACATAACAGCGATGATTCAATATGGCGACCAAATCAATGCGTCCCAGATTAGTTGCATCTTCTACATACACTTCTATTCCTGTAGCGGTAAAATAGGTATAGAACACGGAGGCATAGTAACCTTCATAATTTGCGATGGTGTTATTCGTATACCAGTTGTAAGGAATCGATGCAAAGAACGCATAAAATAAATTCTTTAGTCCTTCTACATCACCCTTGTGCAGGAGTTTAAAAAGATTGCTTTTATTTTTCTCTTTATCTGTAGAAGATGTATTTGCTAAAAATTTTAATATGGAATCAGTCAGACTGCTTTTCACTTCCTTGTTTGGATATCTTAGATGATAGATAATCATATCCCCCAAACGTTCTATCTCCTGAATCGTTAAATACCCTGTCTGAAATAAGAGTGCTTCTAGTTCAATCGAACCCACATCAAAACTGTTTAAAGATGTTTCTGTGAGTTCAATTTTCTCCAAGTCAGGAATCGGAAATTTTCTTTTTTCAATTAACTTGATTAGAAAAGACGGGGTTCCTGTTTCAAACCAATAGTTCTTGAATTCTTTGTTTTTTAAATAGTTCAGAACATCATAGGGGTTATATATCTTTTCTCCTCGAAAATTATAACCGTTGTACCATTCCTTCAAATCCGAAAGTGAAACATCTGCAAGCAAATCTTGAAAGACTTTCAGTTCCTCTTGGGTATATCCGCAAATACTCGCAAACTCAGGATCAAGAGTAATGTCAGTCAAATTGTTCAGTCCACTGAAAAGATTTACTTTAGAAAATTTACTGACTCCGGTGATAAAGACAAATTTAATATATTGGTCCGAGTCTTTGATGACGGAATACAAATTTTTTAATTCATCTCGAACCAATAAGGCAAGTTCTTCCTTTTCAATTATATCCAGAATCGGCTTATCGTATTCATCTACGAGGATAACAACCTTTTGCTTTTCCCTCTTGTATAGAATTTCAATTAATTCTTTGAACTTCCCTGCAGGAGAGGAACTCTCCAGTTTGAGCTGAAACTCTCTCTCGAAAGCTAAAAACATATCCCCCATCATTAATTTCAGATTATCTAAATGAATGGTCTGTCCGCCACCAAAGCTGATTTTAATTACAGGATATTTCTTTGACCAATCCCAATTCTTTTCTAAGTAAAGTCCCTTAAATAGTTTCTTATTTCCCTCAACCGCTTCCCTCAGTGTATCCAAAAAAGAACTTTTCCCAAAACGACGTGGACGGGAAAGAAAAAAGTAAGTGCCCAATTGAAAGAGCTTGGGAATAAATCCGGTCTTATCCACGTAATAGCAATCATCTTCAATCATCTTCGAGAATGTCTGAATGCCCAACGGAAGTCTTTTCATAATTGATACCTTGATTTGGAGCAAAACTTCTGTCAAGGTTGTTTTGTCAGACAATAGGACAGCCTTTCTTTCTGACTATTGACCCACGTTTCTCGCCTGCCGGCGGTTTCGCAAACGTGGAAGCTGCTAAAAATCCCTGCTTTTTCCTCACTTTTTATTTTGCTGAGCAGTAACAACTCGGTTATTAAGATTGTCTGCTGCGTATATTCCCGTTTTTGTCACTGACAACTCCAGCTGCTCCATTTAAACTGTTCGCACTGATCCCTCGGTTGTTGGCAGCGTTGGATGTAAAACTCCCCGGCTGTCCATAAACTTGGACTGCAGTTGTGCTCTGACGAACTCAGATACCTGCGAAGAATATTCAGCATCAGTATTTCAGGAGTTCTGCTCTGGATACAGTAAAAATGGCACTGAAAGGAAAATAATTATAACAGGATAATTATTAATTATTTTCATTCATTGCGAAAACCTTTTTCCAAAATATGAATGCGATGTTTCGAATGAGGGGATTGAGTAAAAGCTACATTTTACCACGAAGGACACAAAGAACGAGAAGGCTGCGGCAAGTCTATTGAATTAAATTTCATAATACTGAAGTTTATTCAATATGCAATATAATTATATTAAAATTATCCTATATATTATCCGCGTTCATCGGTGTTTATCTGCGGTAAATAGGCTTTTACATTGTTTGTCAGCAGATCAGCTTCCAGCCAACTTGCCGTTGCTATAATGATTGCATCAGGAATTTTTATTTTCTTCTTTTTCCTGTAATCAATCACCTTTCTTCTGATCTCACTGTTAGTTTCAACAATTTCGAAACTGTCCAAAAAAGCATTTATTTCCATCTTATTCTGAGAAACATAGATCAGTTTCTTCAGGACGAATGAAAGTGACGTTTTGAAACGTCACCTACGCCCAAATACTTTTGTCATTCTTTCAAGCAGATTTTTTGACTGCATAAACACTATCATCAAAACCTATTAAAATACGGCGACAGATACAGATCAGCTGGCCAGGTTCCGTTGGATTTGGGATCGATGACGAGGATTCAAATGGTATCCCGTAAATCTTTCCATTGGGAGCAAGCACTGAACCGTTCCATTTTGCAGATGATGCCGCGAGTGCCACAGTCAGCGAATAGGTCTTGCTTCGCTCAATCCAAGGACAGCCCTGCGGGAAGACCAGAACATACGTGACAAAAGCTGCCTCCGATAAAAGATGATTATATGATTCATTCACTCAGATCAAAATGGTCATTTTCTGTATTCACTGTCTTTGCATTCCTCTTTTTCAGCACCTGCGTAAGTATCCCTCAAGGAATTCAGCCTGTTGAAAGTTTTCAACTCGAAAGATATCTGGGGAAATGGTATGAGATTGCCAGACTGGATCATTCCTTTGAAAGAGGGCTTTCCAATGTGACAGCAGAATACGCTCTCAAAGAAGACGGTTCCGTTAGAGTTCTGAACCGAGGTTTTCTGGATGAAAAGAAAATATGGAAACAGGCGGAAGGAAAAGCATCCTTCGTTGAAAACAAAGAAAAAGGATACCTGAAAGTTTCATTCTTCGGACCATTCTATGGTGCTTATATTATATTTGATCTTGATAAAGAAAATTATCAGTATGCGCTGATCTGCGGACCGGACAGAAGTTATCTTTGGCTTCTTTCCAGAACTCCTAAAATCAGTGATGATCTGAAAAAGAAACTTCTGCAGAAAGCTGCCTCATCAGGATTCGATATATCCAAGCTGATTTTCCCAAAACAGGACTGAGACTTTACACAAGCCTGCAACTTGCACTTGTGCTGTCTTAATTTGACAGAATTGGCCTGCCGACACAGCAGACAGGCCTGCTCCTTGTCCGATATATTTGATAAGCAGTAAGCAGCATCGAGACAAGAGAAATCCAGAATCCGATCCAGAAATAAATATTCGAATAATAGAGTTCAAACTGATAAACACCTGCAGGAAGTTCCATCTTCAAGAGTCCCTGACTGTCTGACATTATTACACCTCTGTCTGTCTTCCAGTGCCTGCTGTAATTCATATTTAAATATAATGTATTTTTTTCTGAGAGACTTGCAGAAAAGTACATCCAGGAAGGAGTTCGGGAAATAAGCTTTACATCTCCATTTCCGCTTAAATAATATTCACCTCTATAATCAGTATCATCGACTGTTTTCTGATTTGTACTTCTGTTCAGAGTTTCATAACCTTCCTTGATCGAGACTCCGGAAAGAATGGCTGGAAGCATGGACGAATTTGCTCCGTAACTCTTCATATTTTTCACTGTATGAAATTCTTTTTTCTGCACATTCATTTCTGAAAAAGGGATATTAAATATCCCAGAAATAAGCTTTGCATTTTTCCTGTTCAAGTCATTATAAAGTAGAGCACAGAAAAAGATCGGTGCAAAAAACGGAAGATATCTGATCCAACCTTTCCATCTGTTTCGGATTTTTCCGAAAGTCCAGATCTGCATCCTTGTAATCAGAATCCCAAGCAGAGTTGAAAAAAAGAATACAGTAAAAAGTGTCCATCTGGAATGACATCTCATATTGGAGAACCCGGGAAGATGACTGATGATATTTGCCGGTGAAAGAAAATGAAAATTTCCAAGTGAATACAGTGCTGTAAATAATGCCAGAAGAATCAGAGGGATATCCTTTCTTTTCAAAAAAACTGAAAGAGGAATAAAAATAAGAAAAGGAATAGTTCCGATATAATTTCCATATTCCCACCATCTGTACTCCTGATTCTGAAAATGAAAGGAAAGTTCGGGGTGCTGAGAAGATGCTGTGAATATTTTCCAGAGATCTGACAGGACTAAAAAGTTTCTGTCCGCAGGATGATAAAAAACACCGTTTCTGAAAAGAAACTCCATTTCTGGAATCAGTCTGTAAGAGGAGAAAACAGTACCTGTCAGTGCGGCGATACATATCCTGTATGCTGCCTGCCTGTCTGTAAAAAGGCAATATATAAATGATAATGATATTATTAAATAAATATATAAAAATATATGAATATTTCCTTCAGACAGAAGAAGGCTGACTGAAGAAGAGAAAAGAAAAAGATGCAAAACTCTCTTTTTTTTCAGATACTGAATCAAAAATGCTGCTGTCCAGACAATGACTGGTGTGGAAAAGAAATTTCCATGCCCCGGATAAACGTGCTGGAGATGCCATCCGCAGAAAAGAAACAGAATCGAAGAAAACAGTGTTCCTGAAAAATTCATTCGAAGCGTATTCTTAAATAAATACACTGCACCGAATGCTCCAGCAAGATAATACAGGATCACGGAAAACTTGAGTGCAGCAATGCTTCCGAAAAAAATCGAAAGCATAAAACTCGGTGAAAAAAACTTTATCTGAGGGTTTTCGAGAACTGGCATCCCGCCTGTATAATACGGATTCCAGAAAGGGATCTGAAAAAAATCCGCGACAGGTTTTCTAAGGGACTCCAGATAAAAAAAATGAAGATCCCAGTCGTTTCTTCCCAGCTCTTCCCCGAACCATTCAGAACTGAATGTGAATCTGAGAAAATAAAGAGTGAGAGCAGCAACGAGTGCTGCAAGTAATTTATTACCCAGATTTCTAATCTCGCAAGCGTGGAAGCCGCTACTTCGTTCGATTAGAAATCTGGGATGAATGTGGGTCCTGCCGGACAAGGCCCAAAGGGGTTTTGCAACCTCTTTGGAATCCCCGCTTTTTGTCATATTCCGTAATTTTACAATCATGCTTTTAATTAATACTCAATTGATAACTTACCTTACGAAAACGGGGCTGTTTTACCAGACCTGCTTTTCACCTAGAAGGAGTTTTTCGAGATTGCTTTTTGTTCTGGGATTCGGTTCAATTTTTGAAAGATTCTGCACCGCCTGCCGAATTGTCTCACTCCAGTTTTCCCTGCCCCATCTGCCAAGAGTCATCACACACATATTTCTTGTTCTTGTGACGGGAGCCTGAAGTCCGCACAGAATCAGCTGATCACCTCTTCCGGGAAAACCTCCAAGATAAGTAATCAGATATTCCAGACACATATAATATGCATAATTTTCACCAAGTCCGACACTGTCAGCCGGCCCGGATGCCAGACGCTCCAGAGGAAGCGATTTCAAAGACAATTCAATGAGGGCATCTGTCATTTCAGGAGGGGCAGTATTCACTGCATCTGACCAGAGGGAAACATTTTCCGGATTTTCTTTGAGACGCACCCAGACATTTTCCCAATAGTTTATTCCCAGAATGGATGCGGCAATTTTTCCTTTGAAAAAAACAGACAGGCGAGGACTGTCAAGTGCATCTTCAGTTTTCTTTTTCCAGTCAGACCGTCTGGTAACAGAGTTGATGTCAATCAGGCAGTCTGCAATATTGTCCTGATTCCAGCCATTTCTTTCATGATTTTGTATATCATCTCTGATTTCTTCCAGAAAATCTTTAATAGAATGCAGAACAATAAAATCCTGCAGTTCTTCTGCAAGAAGAATGGAATGCCGAATATACTGTCCTACTGTCATGGCGGCACGGTCATAATCGGAGATATCTTCAGCAGGACCTCCGGAAATCAGCCCTTCAATGATTTCTCCTGCAGATTCAAAAAGCCGTCTGTCAATTTTGGGAACACAGAGTCTTTCATAGAGTTTTCCGTGAACTGCTGCAATGTAGGTAAGATACTCATACATAATACTGTTCTTATAGCCTTCATATACAAGCCAGTCTTCTGTTTCAGAAGAATGCACTATTTCAGCAAGTCTCTGAACACTTTGTATTCTGCCCCAGCCCTCTGCCTTCTTTGCAATTTCCAGAAGGTCTTTTTCCGTATCAGATGATATATTCATTACAGCTACGGTTGCAAATAATGTAAATTCATCATGAAGGCCGAGTGTTTTGATTCCATCAAGGTCATCTTTGCTTCTGCAGAAACCGAGAAGAGCTATTCCGAACTTTACTGCATTTCTGTCTGCGGACTTGAAGGCAAAATCAGCTGCCGTTACTGCCAGATTTTCCTTCAGACTGAAGCTGTCCTCTTCCAGTTTCCCCAAAACTCTGTCAATGATTGAGATGACACTGTATCTGGAGCATACATTTTCGTACAGCCTGCTCTCAGACTCTTCATCTCCCAATGCTGAACGCAATATCAGTTCAGAAAACTCTTCAAGCTCCTCATCTGAGAGTGC
Source organism: Spirochaetota bacterium (assembly GCA_052033835.1). Lineage (GTDB taxonomy): Bacteria > Spirochaetota > Leptospiria > Leptospirales > Leptospiraceae > DAORDI01. The sequence goes on along the minus strand of JBPOJG010000025.1, from coordinate 11,195 downwards.
AGATTCAGCATTCCCGAAAACAGCATCTGCCATTCCGGGAGCATATCGAAGACCGGCTTCCGTCTTCGGTTCGTCAGGAAGCTCCATCCCTGACTCTTTCAGTTTGCCTGAAGAATCAAGACTGCTTACTATAAAATTGTATATGGATTCTTCCGTTTTCCAGTTCAGCATTTTTATCTCTGATGCAGACCTCTCACCTGACGCTGCACATTCAGGTTTCCATCTGAGTCATCTGCACCCAGGGTTCATACTTACCGCCAACATCATACAGAATATAACCCTGCCCGACTGAACTGACTGGAACTGTAATGTTGGTATGCACAAATTTGCCTTCCAGATAATAATAGTTTGCATCTTTTAAAGTTTCCCAGTATTCTTCTTCCTCCTCGGTTTCATTGTCATAGTGTCTCCACTGAATCAGATTGTCGTCTTCATTGAGACGGATTCTAGTAAATTCGCCTCCTTCATAGGAATACTTGAGAATTTCTTCCTCGCTTTCTACTGAAAGATTTCCGTCATCGTCAAAATAGGAAAATGAATTCATAATGAATTCCAGTCTTGCCTTATTGTGAGGCTGGGTGATTTCAGCATACCAGTCTTCCGGTTCATCATGCCAGCCAACCAGAAATGCTGTATAATCAGAAACAGCAGAATCGGAAACATCATGCTGATAAGAACACATCACTTCGTTTGGACATTTTTCTTTGGAAGCATCTTCTGCAGTTTTTCCCTCTTCACTTCCGCCAACATTGTAAAGATCCATCGCACTGTATGCATGAAGTGTTTCATGAGCCAACACAAAAGAATTGATCTTCCCGTTGTTCTTGAACACCATATTCAGCTCGAGAAATTTCTTTTCATCGTCTATGGGACATGTGGTCATATACGATCTGTCATCTGCATTCAGAAGCAGCATAAAATGCACGCTGTAGTCTGAGTATCCTTCGATGAGAGAGTGATAAAAATCAGTCACCGACTCATAACCCAGCTCAATGCAGGCCTGCTCCACCGCCTTGTTCTTGAGCTTTACATCATCTGCCAGGCGAGGCAGTCTGTCAATAATCGCATCCCCTGCCTCTTCTTCGCTCCCTTCTTCCAAATTGACTGGAAGCAGCTCAAAACTGACCTCTGTATCGTATTCTTTGGCCTGTTCGGAAATCCAGTTCATTGCCTTCTCTACATCCGCCCAGGTCGATTTCTTTTCTTCAACAGTCCACACATTGTCGCCTTCCGAAATGAATGCACCGATCACAAGGCAATTGCCTTTTAACTTTTTTGCTGTTCCGCCCCAAATTGTCTGCATATGGCTGATTATAAACGTCTCTTTTATCAGTCAAGCAGTGAATTTGAGGAAAAGCGGTTGACTCTAAATGAGGAAGATTTTTGATTTAGGAAGGAAGGATTCTCATGAAAAATATACTCGTAGCCATCAATTTCGAAGACAAGGAGTCCTCTGTTCTTCTGAAAAAAGCCGTTGAAATTTCCGAAAAATTCGGTTCCAAAATCTGGATTGTCCATATCGCAATGCCGAACCCCGAATTCATCGGCTATGATGTCGGTCCTCAGCATGTCAGAGATTTCAGAGCAAAGGAACTGAAAAAAGAGCACAAAATCATCCTCAAGCATCTTGATGAACTGAGAGCAAGAAACATTGAATGTGACGGATTTCTGATTCAGGGAGCAGCAACAGATGCAATTCTGAAGGAATCGGAAAAACTCGGGATCGACCTGATCATCCTCGGTCATCATAAGCATGGTTTATTATATAAGATTTTTGTAAATGACGTAGACGGAGTGATTGTAAACGAATCCAAGGTTCCTGTCCTGATCATTCCTCTGGACAAATGAAATGAATCCTTTTCATTTAAACGGTCCTGAGTTCCTGGGTTTTTACGCAGGACTCGGGGCAGTGCTTCTATTACTCTCCTTCATTATCCGACTTCTGAAAGAAAACGGAGAACTTCCTAAAGTCCCCCTGACAGATCCATATATATTCAGTATGCTCCGTGCGGGCGACAAGGAAACTGTCCGTCTCTCTGTGGCATCTCTTCTTCACAGAAATGCTCTCGAAAAAAACGGACAGAACCTGCTTAGAAGCGATGCACATATCACACTTGAGGACAATCCTCTAGAAAAGACCGTTCTGCAACATTTCTCCTTCGAAAAGGATGCGTTCAGCGTCTTTACGGATTTGGATGTACAGGCTGTATGCAGAAAATACGAGAATACATTAAAAAAACTTCAGCTCATTCCGGATGATCAGATCAAAAATATGAGAATGACAGTTCTGCTTCTTTCCCTGACGGCACTCGTCGGTCTTTCCGGAACAAGAATTTTTCTGAGCATTATGAGCGGCCATACAAATGTGCTTTTTCTAATTCTTTTGACATTATTCTTTTTTATCATTTTTCTGGTCACCTGGAATCCGAGACAGACAGTAAAAGGAAAAACACTTTTAAGAGACATTCAGAATACAGTCAACAGAGACAGAACTGTTTCCTCTCAGCCCGGAACTGATTCAGGACTTTATCTCGCAGCGGCAGTTCTCGGCATCACTGCTTTCGGCACAGAGTTTTCCTTTATGCAGGAACTGTATCCCAGATCCTATTCCAATTCGTGGAGTTCCTCATGGGGAAGTGATTCCTCCTGCGGATCATCCTGCAGCTCGGGTTCTTCCTGCAGTTCTTCAGACGGAGGAAGCAGCTGCGGCGGAGGATGTGGGGGCGGCTGTGGCGGCGGCGGAGACTGAAGTCAGGATTGGACTCGGCTGGAGAAATGAAATCTCTTCAGCCATTCTGAAACATCTGGATAAGATCGCAATTCTCGAAGTCATCATTGACGACTATCTGGATTTTTCCCGAAAAGACATTCAGCTTCTGAAATTTATTTCCTCTCAGTCTCCGATCACTCTGCACGGAATCGAACTTGGACTTGCCTCCACGATTCCAGTTGCAGAAAAAAGACTTTCCCGTTTTGCAAAACTCATTCATCTCATACGCCCGCAGTACTGGTCTGAACATATTGCATTTGTGAGAGGACTCGGTGTGGAGCTTCATCATCTGGGTGCACCTCCCAGAAATCAGAACACATTGGAAGGACTTCTCGCAAATCTGGAGAAGACAAAAAAGATCATTGGGATTTCTCCGAGCCTCGAAAATCCGGCATCTCCAGTTGATCCACCCGCGAGTCATTTTTCTCATACAGAATGGATGCAGAAAATCTCCGAGACTGCGGAAAACAGGATTCTTCTGGATCTGCACAATCTGTATGCAGACTCTGTGAATTTCCATTTTGATCCTAAGCAGTTTATATTATCTATCCCGCAAGGTAAAATAGGCACTGTCCATATTGCAGGAGGCAGACGTGTCGGGAATACTGTTCTAGACACTCACAGGCACGCTGTTCCTGAAAAAGTATACGAACTTCTGGAATTAACATCCTCAGTCCACAGAAACAGCTTTGATGTGATTCTGGAAAGAGACGGAAATTATCCTGCTTTCACACAGATACTAGACGAACTTCATCGTGCAGAAGAAACAGTGAAGAGAGGAAGGTCAATCTATGAGTTCACCCAAGTTTGAAACATTTCTTGCACTTTTGTACACAGACGAAAAATTCAAGACGGCTTTTTATTCAGACAGAGAAAAATCCTGCCTTAAGTTCGGACTCAGTTCCAAAGAAACCGAAGAGATGATTACAATCGACAAGGAAGGACTTGAGCTTGCCTCCTCAAGTTATAAAATGAAAAGAGAGTATGCAGAATTCCAGAAAAAACAGAAAAAACCCTGGAGAAAATTATTGAGATTTTTGGGGATACATTATATTTTAATCTGAGTAATGATTTCCTGATTTTTCAACGGCTTCAGATTTATAAGAAATCTTTCGGATATAAAGATGAAGATTTTTCTAAAATTTTCTTTACAATCAGTCTTATTTTGTCCTGATCATCGGTATACTTGTAAATGAAAGAACGGATCGATATTCCGCAGTCATTCAAGGAAGGAAAAAGGGAGAAAATTATGATTAAGAATTATTTATGCAAGTTCACATTCAACTCAAGATTTTTTGAAACTCATTTCTACAGACAGATCAGAGCAATGGATGAAAAAGAAGCTCTGATTGACATTGTATCCTTTTTTCTGAATGCCCCTGTTCTGAATGCAATTCAGTATCTGGATAAAAATCTGGGGTTCGGCTGGACACCTGAAAATTTCTGGAATGAGATGGAACTCACATTTCATTCTGATGACGAAACTGAATCCTACAGACTTCTGTACTTAAAGGAACTTGGTTTTGATCTGGATGGAATTTTCGTAGGGAATGAGTCTTCCACAAATCTTTTTTCTTTTAAGAGATGATGTGAAATACGGCAGCTGCTCGGCAGAATATTTCAATTTTACCGAGTGAGCTTCCATATTTGCGAAACCGCGGGCAGGTATCAACATCCCGCGTGAAAAGTGGGTTAAAAGTAACTACGAAGCAAGCTTTGAAGTCGCTGACGTTAGGCTGAGCAGTTAGAAACACGGAACATTTTTTTCCAATCCGTATTCGATTCCTCATTCAGAAAAGGCTTACGATTTTCAGAAGCTGCCTTTATAAGCTCCTTTATGGATTCATATTCTTCCATCTTTTTCTCTTCTCCAAAAATTTCATCCGCAGTAGGATGACGCCATTCAGTTACAGAATAAATATGCTCCATTGTTTCTGGAATTTGAAAAACTTTTCGGATTTCCCTGATGTCTGGAAAAAGTTTTTCAGAAGGAACTGTCTCTGCAATTTTAAAAAGAAGAACAGCTTCGTCAATAGGTTTATCCCCAGTACTGTTGATATGAGATTCACAAAAATCAATGAATTCAGAATCCAGAGAGATCGCAAACATCTCACCGCTCAGCTCTAAACGGAATATCGTATCTCTTTCCAATTTATAATCATTCATTACAATTCGTATGGAATTTTCTATATTCGGCATCCTTTCTGAAATACTGAATGTGGCAAACCCTCTGGCACAGTCCGAGATTTCACCAGCCCCGGAACTGTATTCAATCGACTCAAAAATAAGCGCCATTCCCTCGTCTGAATAAAAAGCGGACAGCCTCATCTTTCCTACAGCACTGTGATATGTGGAATAATCATCCCAATATGGAAATTCAAAATGTTCAACTCCTTCATTCAGTTCAGAAATCATTTTATCCATAATCTCCTGCTTTGATGAATACACTTTGGGATACATTCTAATGATTAGATTCTTTGCAGGTGATGAAAGAATTCCGGAAGGAATTTTCTGAAAATAGGCAGGTACTGAAAGATTCTGATTTTCATCCAGATCTAGATAATCAAGATTCTCCGTCTGCTCTTCCGAAAATGGAAGATTCTTCAGATTCTTATTCCACGCAAAACGAAGCTTTTTCAAAGATTTCAACTGAGACAGGGATTCCGGAAGTTCATCGAAATCAGAATAAATCATCTCAATGTCTTCCAAAAATCGGCACTGTCCCAATTCCTCCGGCAGACTCTTCCATTGAGGATTATCATTACAATATATTTTTCTTACAGAAGATTCTCCTATAGAACCGGACATTCTCGTCAGATTGAAATTCCTCGAAATACCAAGTTCATTCAAATTCTGGAATTTTCCGAAATCGAGATCAATCGACTCAATCTGAGTATCCATAATTTTCAAAATCTTTAAATGAATCAACTGCTGAATTTCAACAGGAAGATCTGCCGACTGCAGGGAGGACAGAACCAGAATCTCCAGAGAGTTCAGTTTTCCGACTGATGAGGGCAGTGATGCAGTCTGGATCTGCAGTTCTTTCAGCGAATTCAGATGACCGATTTCTTCCGGAACAGATTTCAGATCACAGAACATAAGATTCAGTTTTTCTAATTTTTTCAGTTTCCCTATGGAAGCCGGAATATCTCTCAGACGGCTGTTTGCCGAAAGATCAGCCGTCTTCAGATTCAGAAGATTCCCGAATGTATCCGGTATATTTTCTATATTCGTATGATTTAAAAATAATGATTCTAGAGAAATGAGATTCCCTATCTGAGACGAAATTGATCTCAGATTTTTTCCTGTCAAATGCAGCCGTTCCAAATGAATCAGATTTCCGATGGAATTTGGAAGATGATCAGTCCATACGGACAGGGAAATCAGGTTTTTCAGATTTCCGATTTCCTCTGGTATATATTCTAATGATGTCCCCCATAGACTGATTTCTTTTAACCCGACGACGGAAAACAGGGACGATGGAAGGTTTTTTATATTTGTACTGGAAAGATCAATGTTTTCCAGTTTTCTGAGTTCCTGCAGACTTTCCGGAAGAGAGGAAATCGGATTTCCCATCAGTCGAAGCCTTTTCAGGTTTTTCAGTTTTCCTATCTTCTCCGGAATTACAGAAATTTCATTAGAGCTCAGATTCAGTTCAGTGATATCCGTCTTTGCAAACAATTCCTCTGGAATAAATTTCAGCTTCTGATTTCCCAAATCTATTTTTTTTGGATCACTCATTTACAAAACCACTCCCTACTGACAAAACTTTATTCCTGATAAACGAATGTGAAACCCGTACAGATTCGGATTCCGCTCTTCAATGCAGAATCAGTTTTTCCTGTTTGATTTCAAGCCAAAGATAAAATCCGCCATACAAAAATTTTCAATTCTATTGACAATTTGTTCAGCTCAAGAAAATGTTAGCTTATTCTTATGCCCAAAAAAAACAGCAGAGCAGTAGAAACATTGTCCGGCAAACAGGAATGGACTTTTTTGAGCAACCATGCTCATGTGCTCATCTGCCTGTATCGAGATGAGAATGTGCGTCTGCGCGATCTGGCATTTAATGTCGGCATAACGGAAAGGGCAGTCATTCGAATTATCGAAGACCTTGAGGCAGCCAATGTCCTTGTCCGATTCAAAGAGGGTCGACGCAATAAATATAAAGTTTTTGATAATATTCCTCTTAGACATAAACTGGAATCCCACAAAACTATAGGGGATTTATTAAAACTGCTCAAATAGCAGGTTCGCGGAACACTGATTTCGCTTCGCCGCTTCGCTATTGATCCCATTCTGCTGATTTTCAAAAGCCTTTGCGGATTATTCTTTTTCGACTCAATGAAATCAAGCCTGTCTGCAGGAAAAAACACTCTATTTGTGAATATCAGGATAAAGAACCAATCCGAATCAACCCTAAGCAGTCTGAAATTCAGTGTTTCAGAGGAGTATACTGCATCTTAATACATGAATTTAATTTCATGCTTTAAAAGTGTTGTGTTTTATTTCATGTCTAATACTATGGTAATTACGGTCAAGTGTCAGGACACTGTAAATACCCCTGCCACTCTGCCGTAAGATACAGGAGGTTAAATGAAAATGAAACAGATAAGTTCAGCTTTGATTATTTTCCTGAGTATTGTCAGCTCAGTTCAGTCTGAAATCAGTCCGGATGAAGCACTCAGCAGGCTGATCGAAGGGAATAAAAGGTTCACTCAGGGAAAATCAATTCACCCGAATCAGACTCCCGAGAAAATAAAGGAACTGTCTGCAGGTCAGAAACCATTTGCAGTTATCGTCGGGTGTTCTGATTCAAGAGTTCCGAATGAGATTATTTTTGATCAGGGACTCGGTGATTTATTCATCTTGAAACAGGAAAGGTGTAAATACTGCCTGATAATTTCTTAAATACAGTAAAGAAGGACAAAAAATAATGGAAATGATAGATTCTTTAATGAATGGTCTTATGACACCGATGGTGCTGGCCTTTGCTCTGGGCATATTTGCCACTCTGATAAAAAGTGATCTGAAAGTACCGGAAGGACTGTATATCGGACTCACGATTTATCTTCTTCTTGCAATCGGGATAAAAGGAGGAGTCAAACTTTCTTCCACACCGATAGCGGAATTTTTTAAACCGGCGATGATTGCAATTCTGATGTGTTCATTGATTCCGGTCTGGTCATTTTTCATACTGAACAGACTGGGAAAATTCAATGCATCGGATTCGGCAGCAATTGCAGCTCATTACGCCTCTGTGTCTGTTGTCACCTTCAGTGCCGCTCTTACATTTCTCGAGCAGAGAAACATATCATTCGAAGGTTATATGCCTACAATGCTTGCAATTATGGAAATACCCGGAATTCTGGTGGCAATTTTTCTGGCAAGAATTCATATCAAGAATGATAAATCTTCTTATAAAAAACTCTTCCATGAACTGTTTACCGGAAAAGGAACTGTTCTTTTGATAGGCGGACTGATAATAGGAATGCTCAGTGGAAAAAAGGGATTTGAGCAGGTCGCACCTCTTTTTGACACACCATTCAAAGGAGTTCTTACTCTGTTTCTTCTGGAAGTAGGAATGGTCACAGGCAGAAAACTTGAGGACTTAAAGAAAGCAGGAGTTTTCCTGTTCTGCTTTGCACTGATGATGCCTGTGATTCATTCTACCATAGGTATGGCATTAGGCAGACTGATTGGACTTTCTATGGGAGGGTCGATCATTTTCGGTGTGCTATGTGCAAGTGCCTCTTATATCGCAGCACCGGCGGCCGTAAGAATTGCCATCCCTGAGGCTAACACTTCCTACTATCTGACCTCTTCTCTCGCGATCACATTCCCATTCAACATCGTACTGGGATTTCCGATATATACAAATATAGCAAAATTAATTTATGGAGTGTCCGTATGAATTTAAGCACAGTTCAATTGGTTACAGTCATAGCACTGGATTCTCTGGAAGATGCACTGATTCAGGATCTGAAAGCTCTGGGAATGAAAGGTTATACAGTCAGTGAGGCTCACGGAGAGGGTCTAAGCACAAGAAGGGCAGATAACTGGGAAGGCAGAAATATTCGGATAGAAATTCTGGCAAAACAGGAGCTGGCTGAGTCTATAATGGAATTTCTACAAAAAGAATATTTTCCAAAATACAAGATGATTGCATTTCTGCAGGAAGTGAAGGTTCTCAGAAAGGAAAAATTTCAGTAGTCGAGAAAACTTCATTTCTACTTCAGGTCTTAGTATAGAGGATCTGCCGGATAAGTAGATGAAAAAGACTCTCATCTGCAGCATTTTTAAAATGAGAATGATTTTAATGGGATGTTCCGGCGCTAATAGTTTCCATACTTGCGAAACCGCCCGTAGGTGAAACATGGGTTAATGGTAACTGCGTGGAGCTGGGTGCTGCTAGATTGAGCAGCTGCATTTTTTCTTTTAAAAAAACTGGATAGCCGACTCAGGATGAACTGAAACATCTTCTGGATATGAGAAGAGGAATTTCCCTGAGCCGGATCATATGCAAGTTTATGATCGTAAAAAGTCAGTAAGAAAATGAGGAATCTTTCTTTCCTGGAATTTTCACTTCATTTTCACCGGCCTTGAAGTTTTCCATAAGGACAGCCTTTTTCTTCAGACTGAAAGAGGATTTCTTTGCCTTAGGTGTACCCTTCTCTTCACCGTTTTCATCACATTTCAGTACAGCTGATTCAACTTCCACTTTGCCAGTGTTTAGATTATAATCATACTTATCAGATTTCTCGCAAGGAGTGAATAAATTGACTGTTGCACCGATCAGTTCCCAGTTATTGTTCTGTTTTCTGAATCTGTGAATATAACTCCATTTGTCACGGCTTCCTCCGCTCTGTTCTATGATGATGACTCCTTTTTTGATCTGGATGTCCTGAAATGGATCTCCCATCACTCCGCCCTGATCACTTGGGAGAAGAGGCCCGGTGAATTTTTTATGGAGTTTCCACTTTTTATCTTCTTTCTTGAATATGTGGATCTGTCTTTCTTTTCCGAAATCAGTCTGCTTGTCCGTTTCATAGGCAATCAGAAGATCTTCTGTTCCGTTTCCGTCCAGATCACCTTTTACTTCCTTAATGTTTCTGAGTCCTTTAGGACTGGGGACACTGGGATTTTTTACAGTGGGGAGGCGAGGCGGTTCATCTGAACTGTCCTGCGAAAAAAGTGAACCTGCTGCACCGAATGCAGAGAGTATCATGATCAAAAGATATTTTTTCATTCTAATCCTCGAATGTTTTTAATAGGCTTGTCCGCAGTTTAAAAACTGTCATCCCTTCTGTTTTAGAAGATCCCAGTGACCGTTTAGATGTGTTCACTGGGACAGGTTTTCAAGTTTGCCGAATGCCGAATTCATTTTTCCAATAAACTGAATCCAGTCTATATAAAAATTTCACAGCAGTTTCGCAAATTGGGAAGCCGATTTATCCCTTCCGCAAAATTGCGGTGTGATGGAAGATCATCTTTTTCGCTTAAAGCAGAGTCAAATATCTTTGGAAAGAACGGTATACTTTTTTACTATTTTCCCTCCCAGGAAATTCATGATCGCGTTCATAGGTCTGTTACTTTCGAGTATCCAGCCGGTCCCAATTGTTTTGTATTTCTGCGGCGGTCTCCTTCCGTCTGAATAAAGCCTTTCCATCAGAATCAGTTCCATTCCTGTGTTCCGAAATTCCTTCTTCACTCCCAAAAGTATGATGGCTCCCCTGTTTATTCTTCTGAAGTTTATAAAAATTTTTATAAAATTAAAAGGAAACAGTTTTCCGCTTCTGTTGGAAAGAAGTGCCTGGTTCAGATCGGGCAGAGCAAAAAGAAATCCTGCAATCGTCCCGTTTTTTTCCAGAATATAGATATATTCCGGATCAGCGATCAGGCGGAACTGTTCAGCCAAAAGGTCTATCTCTCCCGGTGTCATTGCGATAAACCCCCAGTTTTCACCCCATGCCTGATTGTAGATTTCAAGGATAGGATCAAGCTCCTGACGAAGTTTCTTCATATTTATATTTCTGATTTTGAAATCTCCGCACAGTTTCTTTGCTCTTTCTGCCATCTTCATAAACTTTTCAGGCAGAGGTTCCTGTGCCGGAACATCATAACTGAGCAGATTTTCAACTGAACTATAATTTAAATTATTAAAAAGTTTAATATAATATTCTTTTGTATATTTCAGAATAAACACAGGCGGAGAATCAAAACCGAATGTCTGAAAGCCCAGTTCGTGGTTAGTATTAAAGTCCATAGGACCGATGATGTTTTTCAGTCCTCTTTCCCTGCACCAGTCATCAACAGCTTTCATCAGTGCTGACGCAGTTTCCGGATCGTTTTCTGATTCATAAAAACCGAAAAAGCCCTGTCTTGATTTATAGTGAGAATTCCAGTTTTCATCTTCGTGAGCAGT
>JBPOJG010000384.1:0-2519 GCA_052033835.1 Spirochaetota bacterium | reverse complement strand
TGATAAACGCCCTGCTGAGCGGCACCCTGAGGCTCTCGAAGGGTGAATTTGAGAGTCCCGCTATCGCGAGGATTTTCTGCATAGAAAGTCTGCTCTCGCCTATATTTTCCAAAAGACGCTGTCTTTGAATCTGTTCTATGCCTTTTTTCCAAAAGACTGACTTTTTCTGTCTCTTCTGTTTTCATAAAATACTTTACTTTATCAATATATCTTCTTTATTACCTACTTTCTTTTTTTCTCGTCCACCCGCTTCGCCCCCGCAAATTTGGAGGCTGCTGCAGACCTCGCAGTTAGCACTGCTCGTCTTTGTAAAAGCTGCAAAAAAAGAAAGTAGCAAAGAGGCGAGCATTCGAGAGCTTCGGCGAAGAATGCGAGGCCTGCGACCCCCCATTCACCTGACGGTGAATCCAGGCAGGCCTCCCTTTGGTCGCCGGGTTCGCTTTTCAAGCGAACGGGGGGAAGAACCCGCTGCTCGACGTGCAGGCACGCTGTGGAAAATGCTTTGCGAAGATTGGGATAATGTCTTCAGCTGCAAGCAGCTTTATCTGCTTTCTTTACAATAGACACCATAGTTTTCACTGCTCCTATTTCTTATCTGATGGACACTTGCTGTAAAAAAACTCTTTGCTGTATATTATTTTCCCATGAAAACCATGATGATATTTCATTTTTTTTGCAGATGGGTGGAAAGTGAGAATACTTGGCGGATGAGGTCTCTTTAGATCTGCGGCACTCATATATATAAACTTTACATTTTCTCCTCTGACAGTTCCATTGGAATATGAAGTAATGACAGAATAATCCAAAGAATCGCCAATTGGGTTTTCATTGTGAAATATATGCGCTTCTCTGATGATGAAAAAATCATCACAGAAATGGAAAATCTCATTCATATCCTGAATGGAACCCGGCTCTATGGGAACCTTGCCTGATGACCAGATACCTCGAAGTTCTAAAGGAACTGTCAGGACTGTTTTGTATTCTTTTCGAAGCAAAGGAATTGCCTCTTTGGAAGGCATAGGATCAATTTTTTTTGAATACTTAAAATAGCTTTCTGGCAGAATATTGGAAGAATACAGTAACATTGTCGTGAGTAAAACTTTGATTTTCATTTCAAACTTCTCCTTGTCAGTCGGGAATTCTTGTCGGATTGCTGCAGTAACCTGAGCACTCCCATTTGTCTTTACCATTCCGTTTTTTCTCCGGCATATATTGCTGAATAATTTGGTTTGTATCCAAAATATATTTATCAGAATTTCGATATTCTAAATGAAAGTGATCAGAACCAACCCCAATCCCGCCTCTTCGTCCAATATATTCACCTGCCTTTAATACCTGTCCCGGAAATATATATGAGGCATTGCCGGATGAGTGGTAGGCTTTCATACTGCCCCTATCTGAAAAATCCACTACAACTGCATTATAATGCGTTTCTTCTGAAGGCAAATTTACCCTGCCAGGCTTTGAGGAAAACAAGTCCAGAGTTTCCGACATTCCATCAATGCCGTGATGATGCGTAGTATGTACAGTGTCAGTATTCCTCAATTCTTCATACTTGTGAGCACCTTCAAGATGCACAGGATCACTTATAGTGCTAAAGTAAGCTGCCGGATACACTCCGTCTGCCCTTGGTTTCATATCGTCCTGTTCCTGTTTAGATATTCTGTATTTCAGTGCATCATCTGTTTCACTGTCACTTCTTCTGTCATACTGTGCCATGATCCATTCTCCGCCTGCTCCTTTGTCCGACATATTCCTGTAAGTCCTTACAGTCACAGTTCCGGGAGGCTTGCCTTCCAGTGGATCTGTTCTGTAATTTCCAGTTTTCCGTTTATTCGTCCCTGCCTCATAATCGCTTTCTCCAATGAACCCTGATGTAAACAGTCCGTTCTGACCTACGAGAGTCTGTTTTCCAGCGCCGTCCACAATTCTATGATAGGCTACTTGATTTCCATTTTTGTCTGAATCGTATGTTCCTGAAATTCTTCCTTTTCTTCCAGTTCCGTTCCATACAAAGTTTTCATTCGTACCGTTTTTGCGCATAATTTTTTCAACCTTATAATTTTTTCCGTCATCTCCCTTGACACTGTCAATCCTTACAAGATAAGGTTCTGTATCCAGCATCGGCGGATGACCCTGCTTTTCATACCATACCCAACCGTCAATTGTCTTAGTTTTACCTGTAAACAAATCCGTAGTTTCATCTACAAGACCAGCACGGTACGGCAGAGAGATAACTGTCGGTGCCTGGACAGTATTTCGCAGAAATTCACTTGCTTCCCGTTCTGCCTTTCTTTGCTTTTCCAATTCATCGGGAGTCGGCTCACCATCTCCAGATAATAAAGGAACTTGAGTTCTTCCTCCAAGCGGATCATAATTATGCACGAGCACTCCCTGTTCGCCTACAAAATAATTATGCGTTCCTTCGACTTCAAAATTGTAGACCGTGATGTCCGGGCTTGGAAGGGGTTCCACTGATACTACGGAGGCAGGGTTTCCTCTGGAATTGAGAAGACTGT
>JBPOJG010000549.1:0-19555 GCA_052033835.1 Spirochaetota bacterium | reverse complement strand
TTGTCCAGATCCTTGTTTTTCTCAACCAGATCCCTGTTCATCTTCTTCAGCTCATCAATGGTGACGTCGGTCTTTTTTGATTTGAGAATATTTTTTTCGAGAGGGATCACAATCTGAGTTCTGCCCGGCCAGTCCTTATAGTTTGTGCTGATCCCTGCAGTCTCAGGCTTCAGCCTTTCCACGGACTTGGCTGTATAATTTTCTGCAAAAAATACAACATCGTTTCTGTGCATAACATTGTAATAGAGAATATAAAATACAAGAGTATCTGCTTCCTTCTTTGGATAGTCAAAACTTGTCTGAACAAATCCGGAGAGAATTCTGGAAATGGAATGGATATGGCCTACATGAAAGTTCTTCTTGACAGTGATGATGTCCGCACCGTGCCTGTCCTCGGACTCAGCCTTGTATCTTTCGATTCGGATTCCGCCTGCCTCAGCATAATTTTTGCCTTGACTGATTTTCTCTGCAAGAGACTTTCCGAGCTGATAATCCTTGTCCCGGGTATAGTCAGTGGCCCTGTCATTTGACTTGTTCACAAATCTGACCTTAGGAGACTTATTCACCTCATTTTCATCAGGCTTTGTCTTGTCCTGCGCATACACCAAAACGGAGAAAAAACACAAAATATTCAAGAGAATCCAAATTGGACTTTTCATCAGTACCCCCAGAAACACACTATTGTACTACTGCAAAAACCTCAAGGTTTTTGCAAGACTGCGGCTGTTTTCGAAAAAAACGGTCAGAAAATGGATTTAAGCAGAGCTTTTTTACGCTCAAGTAATACGGAACGGATTCCTCAGTCACGCATTTCTCATTTTCAGCCATTTAATCAGCCTATCTTTATAAATATCGGCTAAAAAAAGGACTGCTGTTTAAAATTTAGGTTAGGGATTAGGGATTATAATCCCTGTGTCCCCGTGTTCCCCGTGGTGAAAAAAAGGTGTTAACCACGGGGAATAGGGAATAGGGAATAGGGAATAGGGAATAGGACTTGACGGACTGCGGATTAGGGATTAGGGATTGCGGATTGAGTTTTTCCATCTATCGAAATGGAATCTATTTGAACTGAACAGTTCCATCACAGACTCAAAATAGCTGCAGCGAAAGGACACTGTTGAATACATCATGAGACGGTATCCCATTCTCAAGCTTTACGAATTTTCTGAACGAGTCTGTTTTCAATTTTCAAAATGCGTTTACAGCCTGAGGGCAGGAGTCGCTTCATCGCTTGCAACACTTATTATCATAATATCTACTATAATTTTATCCCCGCAGGCTTGACTGCGAGGATAATTCTGCATCAAAGCTGACTGTTATCGATTCAATGCCCTTCTTTCCCCTCACTCCCACATCGACATCAGACGCTGTATTTTTTAAGCAAATTCTTAAAACAGTGCTTTGATAATTTCCGTCACTAGGCTCAAGCCGATAAGTAGGCTGGACAGGTACTGCTGCACCTCCCGAATTTCCCTTCTGACCCGGTACCCTTTCTTCTATCAACTGAATATTCGAAACCTGATTAGGGATGATTCCAGAACGAACCGCCGGTAACTGTTCCCGAATTTGTAGAGCCTTTTTTTGAGCATACACATTTGTCGATGTCAGGGCTAATCCAAGACAAAGAGCAGCGATGACAGATTTTTTGACTGTTTTCATTTTTTCCTCGAAATTTTTAATAAATTGAATCGATTCACGGAAAATTAAATCTGTCAAACTGCTGTAGTTTACCTGCGGCAATTACACTGCGTCTTTCACTCACCTGCACACGAAGCGCATAAGGCGAGTGAATATTTTTTATATTCTGTCCATCCAAATTGATCACTCAGAGATCTTGACCGACTTGCTCCGCAGATAGTCCAGAAAGACAGCATAATCCGAAACAAAAAGCTTAATCTTGTCCGGGTATTCCCGATTCCCGTGCTCAATGCAGAGGGTTTTATTAAAAAGAAATTTCTCCTTCTTGATGCTGATTTCAGAGAATTTCAACAGTATGATTTTCCGATAAGAAATAATGATAAAATCATCATACAAAGCAATTCGGATAAACGGTCCCTTGTAGGAAATCCAGCCAATGACCCCTGCACACCGAAAAGTCATCCTTGGAGTCTTTCCTGCTTCTGCGGGATGCTGTCTGTCAGCCTGAAAATAAATATACGTCATCATCAGAATCACTGCCGGAATAATCACTAAAGGAAAATACATAAACAGATCGTCTCTCATAGCTTTCTTATTTTACCGGAGATTCCGGTTTTGTCGAGAAAAAATTGACTGTCCTCAATGAAAAATCAGAACAGGCTGCATTCCATACTTATGGGACTGTGTAAAAGTTCAGGGCATCACTTTAGTATGACCTCATTTCTTTATGCTTTTACCCAGTCTAGAAATCCGAACCCTTCCCTATTTAAGTCAATTTGGATAATTTTTTTATCCGATTGATAAATAATTTTATATATTTG
This sequence comes from Spirochaetota bacterium, assembly GCA_052033835.1. Lineage (GTDB taxonomy): Bacteria > Spirochaetota > Leptospiria > Leptospirales > Leptospiraceae > DAORDI01. Next base: position 17,096 of record JBPOJG010000549.1, on the reverse strand, counting down.
ATTTGCTTAAAACGGTCATAAAACAGAAAATAGTTTTTTTGACATTGCTTGCAGATCAATCAATGTCTGCCGGCAGGCCTGAACAACACTGCATTAGACTGACAGTTATCAGAATAATTATGTATTCTTGCCATTTTGCAAAAACTGCTTTAATGCTGCACCGTAAGGAATAAATAAAATGTCCGAAGACAGAAACACTGAATTTCAGATTAAAATGAACAGAAAAACAGGCAAGGCATCAGTGAATGCAGAAAGCAGAGATCTGAAGGAAATTCCTTCTGATTTTATGGATCTGAAGAAAATGACCGAACTGTTTCTTTCGGATAATCAGATAAGCACTCTCCCTGAAAATTTCGGATCACTCACTGAACTTAAGATACTGCATCTGAAAGGAAACCGTCTTTCCTCTCTGCCGAAAAGTTTTTCACAGCTGGAGAAACTGGAAGTGCTGATTCTGGAAGGAAACAGTTTTTCCGTTTTTCCTGAAGAGATCCTTGGACTGTCTTCTCTAAAAATCCTCAACTTCGGTTCCAATCAGCTGATTTCTATTCCAGAAGAAACCGGCATCCTGAAAAATCTGACTGAATTTGATCTTTCCGGAAACAAAGGCCTGGATCTGTCCTCCGTCTGCCTGGCTTTCGCCGAATCCGCCAGAAAAATTTATATCAGCACTGAAAACCTTTCAGCAAAAGGCCGAAACAATATCATTATAAAGGTACCAAAACAAATACAATCTGCACCAAAAGAAATCGGGCTGCTCAGAAACCTGACCGAACTGTATCTTCAAGCCTGTTCACTGAAAGAAATTCCGGAAGAGATCGGAAATCTGCAGAATCTGGAAATTTTAAATCTGAGCGCAAATGAGCTGATTTCTCTGCCGAATCAAATCGGAAATCTTAAAAAACTGAAGTATCTGGATCTGTCTAAAAACCGTCTAAAAACTCTTCCTGACGAAATCGGAAATCTGAATTTTCTTGAACAGCTCCGTCTTTCAGAAAATGAACTGGAAAATATTCCCGCATCCGCAGGCAGTCTGAAAAATCTGAAAATCCTGCTTCTTAATGATAATAAAATTAAAAATATTCCTAAGTCACTTGGGAATCTGAGTCTGCTTGAAACTCTGTATATTTCTAAAAATCAGCTGGATGAAATTCCTTCTGAATTTTCAGGACTGAGCAGTCTGAAGGTCCTGCATATGAATTATAATAAAATTCAAAATATCCCAAAAGGATTCAAGGGCCTTAAAAAACTCGTCAGTCTTGAACTTGCAGACAACGTCATTTCTTCCTTTTCTGTTGAGTTTTCAGATCTGCCGGAACTTTCCAATCTTATTCTCAGCGGCAACAGGATCGGATCTCTCCCGGATGAAATGGGAAATATGAAATCATTGCGGTCACTTTCGCTCGGCAGAAATCAGTTCAAGGCCTTTCCGGAAGAACTGACAGGCCTTCCTGATCTGGATATGCTCATTCTGGAAAAGAATCAGATCCCTGCTGTTCCTGCTAAAATTGAAAGAATGAAAAATCTCAGATTTCTGGATATCAGCGACAATCAGATTAAATTCATTCCGGTAGAAGTATGCTCTCTGAAAGGTCTTACAAATCTCCGCGCCGAGGGCAACCTGCTGAAAACAGTGCCGAAAGAAATTGCAAAACTTTCAAAACTGACAGAGCTTTGCATTTTCAGGTCAAATCCTCTGGAATCAATTCCTAAAGAATTTTATAAACTGAACATATTTTCAGAATTTGACTGGGTCAGAACTGGCCTGGACTATGATATGTCTGAAACACCCTGGGACAGCCGTATCATAGACGGAGCATATAAACTGATTGAGAGATGCAGAACTCAGAAGGCAATATCATTAGATCTGAATGACAAAAGACTCTTTGCAGTACCGGTAGAAGTTTTTGAACTTAAACATCTGAAAGAACTTGACCTGTCAGGAAATATTCTCAAATTTATCGGAACAGGAATGGAAAAACTCCAGAATCTGGAACATTTGAGAATGAATGGACTGAAAAAATCTCTGAACCGGCTGGACTGCGATTTTACTAATTTCAAGAAACTCAGAACACTCGAACTGAAGGACACTGAACTTCCGAAAGGAATGGAGACTAAACTTAAGACATGGGCATCCAAGAACGGCTGCCTCATTACATTCTAATGATTTTTATTTAATCGGAAGAGAAAAAGGAAATTTATACGGGATATAAGTTCTTTTTCTTTCGGGTACAAAATTCAGCACAGGGCACTCGATATCCGAAGATTTCAGTTTCAGCACAGGTCTGAAAGAATACTTTTTAACCTGAGAATATACGACAGAAAAGTACGTTATTTCAATGAAAGCAGCTCCGGTGAAGGGGATGTATTCAGGAGTTCCTGAATACGTTTTCATTATTTCATAATTACCATCACCGTTTTTCTCATACAGCACAACAAGGTCAGGATAGAATTCCTCCCCTGAATCCAGTTTCAGCCGGAGACTTTCTTTCAAGATTTTTCCATCAAATTGTATGTTTTCCTGAACAAAAGAAAACTCCAGATTCAGATTCAGATGCTCACTGTTCAAAACAGGCGGTTCAACTGAAAAGAACGGCAAAAGCAGAGGGCCTGACATTACAGGGTATTCTGCAGAAGCAGACCAGACCTCAAATACAGCTTTTTCAGTGACAGCCCTAGCAGACACTGAATTACGCTTTTCATTATAATAAATAAATTTATCTTCCGGTTCAGAATACCAGTATGCAGTCACTGAAGAACAGCGAACAATAAAGAAGAGAAGAATCAGAAACTTCATTTTTGATTTTTGTCTGCAGGGGATTTTCCCGCGAATCTGCAGACATCAGTCTTTTTGGATCTTCCAGTCCGGTTCATAAACTTCGTACACTTCATTGATTTTTTTTAATCTGGATATTTCGGATGATTTTCTGTCACGATCAATATTCACAATGAATTTAGGTCCAGTCTTATAAAAATACGTTTTTCCCCTGCTTGAATCCATACCAGGCCTGTAATCATTTCCTATTCTGTTCATAATCTGCTTTGCCGCAGTATTACTGATTTCCTTCTTAAAGACAATAACCAGTTCAGAATCCAAAACCGGGTCCTTTTTCATTTTCTCTCCAGACAGATTCCAGAAAAAGAGAAACATAAGAAGAAAGACTGTAGATGGAAAGATAATCTCTTTTTTTATATCTATATTCAGCATTTGCCCTCCTCCTTTAAAAGCCTCACAGGAAATAATAATATCTGCCCGACTGAAAAACAGACCTAAAACGCTCCTGACATAATTCCAGTATTGCCGATTAAAACCAGACTGCAATTCTAAAAAACCGGTGACTTATCGGAAAAGTTTCAATTTGAGAATTCAAAAACAGACGATAAGATTAGACAGACAATTCTGTATGCTGTTCTCAAAAAGTACTGCCTTGCTTAAATCTCTATGATTGCTGATATTGTATCCCACCTTACGCCTTCGGCTGCCTTCGGCTGCAGGTGAGGCGTTTTGCATAGGCACTGCCGGCGGTGAGACTGTGCAAAAGCTCATTTTTTATGCATTTATAAAATTACAGATTCTTGACAGATATCCGATTTTCGCAAGATGAATCATTATAAAAAACATTTCGAAAAGGGAATAATTTCGCAGATTCTCTTTAGATATTATATTATAATAAAATTTATTAAAAATGAGTGAACGCCGCGGCACTCTGTGCAGGCTTTGCACGAGGTTCTTTTTTTATGATTTTACGCACTCCCAAATTTCGGAAGCCGCGGCAGTTGCATTGAGAAGTTATATAATTTTATGTAGAAGTATATTATGTACCAAAATTAATGTACATATTTTTACAATAAAATTTTAATCGTTGCTTTTTTTCAGTTGATTTTCCTCATGGGAAATGAGGGAAGTGTATGGAAAAAGGCAGAGGATTATCAGGAAAATGACTTGCCAAGCAGGTGAATACCGGCAAGGACAGTGTTCATGAATTTACCGACAAGGGCGCGGAACTTCAAAGTAAAAGAGATGATGCCAAAAGAATTGCAGCAGAAAAAGCAAAAGCAAGGACACTTGCAAAGCAGCAGCAGATCAGTGAAAGAATAGCTACAGCAGCTGAGCAGCTTTCAAGCGGAATCCAGGAAGGAAGCAGTGCTTCAGAAGAACTGATGCGTTCCATGCAGCAGATTGCATCCGGTGCTGAAGAAGCAAGCAGTGCTTCAGAAGAAACCAAAGCAACTGTCACTCAGATAGAAAAAAATGCACAGATAAATGCAAACCTTGCACAGGATACTCTGAACAAAGTTAACAGCCTGAGAGAAAACGCCAGCACTACAGGAAAAGACATTACACTTCTAATTGAAGGTGTAGATCAGGCTGCCACAGCTGCTCTCAAAACAGGCGATCTGATGCAGGAACTCGAAAAACAGTCAGATGAAATTGGAAATATTGTACAGTCAGTCGTCAGAATAGCAGACCAGACTAATCTCCTTGCGCTGAATGCAGCAATTGAAGCAGCAAGAGCTGGTGAGCACGGTCGCGGTTTTGCAATCGTAGCAGATGAAGTGCGAAATCTTGCAGAAACTTCTGAAAAAAGCGCAAATAAAATAAAAGATGTTGTAGCAGAAATCCAAGGCGAGGTTCGCAAAGTCGTCGTAGATGTAAATACAGTAGGAAAAACAGCAAAAGAAGAAGCAGAGAAAGGAAAAGTCATTGCTGAAGCTCTTCAGGGAATTGCAAATGCAATGGCTGAATTTCAGACTGTTACTCGTCAGACAGAAAAAGGTGTCAGTGATATTCTAGGGTATTCAAAAGAGTATTTAAAAATGTCTGAAACAGTTGCAGCTGCTGCGGAAGAACTTTCTGCAAGTGCAGAAGAGTCTAGAAAAGGAACTGAACAGCAGGCAAAAGCATTTTCCGAAATGTCCTCAGCGGCAGAAGAACTTGCACAGACAGCAGAAGAATTAAAGAATTCCACAAATCTGCAGAAGTCTGCAGAAGAACTTGCTTCTATGTCCGAACAGCTTTCCGCAAATATTGAAGAAGCACTGTCTGCAGGTCAGGAATTGGCCAAAGCAATTGAACAGATCCAAAAAGCTGCTGAACTCCAGGGTAAAGAAACAGTTAAGGGTTCTGATCTGGGTGATCGGCTGGCGACAACGAACACACAGGTGGAAGTAAATTCCACTCAGATGCAGAGACAGGCACAGGAAATGATGAAAAAACTCGGGGAAAGCAAACTCGCTGTAGACAATATGATTTCCAATATCAGCATCGCTGCATCAAAGAACCTGGAATCCGGAAAAGCAGTCCGTGCTCTCAGCGAAAAGTCGATGGCAATCGACAAAATTGTAGAAGCCATCATTAATGTTACAATAAAAACGGATATGCTGGCAGTCAGCGGTTCGATTGAAGCTGCTCGTGCAGGTGAACATGGAAAAGGGTTTTCTGTTGTTTCCGGTGATATCCGAAATCTGGCAACTGAATCTTCCGAAAGTGCAGACAAGATCAAAAATCTGGTGCGTTCCCTTTCTCTGCTGATAGACACCTGTGCTCAGAATGTGGAGTTTGCAGGAAATACTGCGCAAAGCGAAGTGATCAAAGCAAAAACTTCCACTGAGAGCATCAATCGGATGGAAGCAGATATGGCTTTAATCGACAAAGCGATGCTCGAAATGCTGAAGAATTCAAGTGAAGCAAAACAGGCAAATGAACAGGCCAAGAAGGCAGTGGACAATATCAGTGCTGCGTCAGAAGAAGCAATCAAATCAGTGACTCAGGCTTCAGCAGCTTCAGAAGAACAGGCGAAAGGTCTGCAGGAACTTTCTGAGGCAATTGAAGAAATTGCTGCACTTGCTGATGAATTACAGTCCGGTTGATGGAGGATTCCATGGAAACCGTAATGGAAAAAAAAAGCAGCACTGAAACTCAGATTGCTACATTTCATATAGACAAGGAACTTTTTGGAATTGGGATTCACAGGATCAAGGAAATCATCCGGTATCCTGCAATCACTCATATCCCCAGATCGGCTCAATTTCTGAAAGGACTGACCAATTTAAGAGGACATGTTCTTCCGGTACTTGATGCCAGAATCCGTCTGAACCTTCCTGTGTCTGAAATCACTGACAGAACCAGAGTTCTTGTTCTGGATGTAAATGATTCACTTGTAGGAGTGATCGTAGACAATGTGAAAGGCGTAGCAAGTCTCGAAAATGTGAGAGTGGAGACCCCTCCTCCGATTCTTTCTTCAGGAATAGACGGAAGATATATCCGCAATGTGATTCATTCGGAGCATGATGAAAGCATTACATTAGAACTTAATGTAGAATCATTATGTGATATTGACGTACGTTCAGGAAAAAAAGAAAAATCATTCAGCGATTCTTCCGATCATACTCTTTCAGAAACGAAAAATTCAGTCGCAGAAAGACAGCTTGTGACATTTCTTGTGGGACAGGAAGAATACGGATTTGCAATTCAGTCTGTTCAGGAAATTCTGCGAGTCAGCAGAATCACAGAAGTTCCGGAGGCTCCGAAATATGTTCTGGGAGTACTCGCACTCAGAAACAATCTTCTTCCGATTGTCGATATCCGCAGACTGTTCGGAATGCATTCTCTTGCAGAAAACAAACTTCATGAAATCGAAAGACTGGAACATGAATACAGGAACTGGTTTTCTGTCGTAAAATATTCCATTGAAGCAGAGAATGGTTCCTTCAAAAATATCAGCAATGTGGAAATTCTGGACTGGATAGAAGCTTTCCGCACCTCAAGTGAAGTGATTGGAAAAATTCTGCAGAAAATCAGATTCATTCATCAGGACCTGGTTTTCAATGCTCAAAGTCTCTTCAGAAGCAAGGACAGCAAATCCTCTGATGAAATCAAGAAATCCTTTGAACAGAACATTCAGATCTCTTTTGATCAGCTTCTTTCCACTTTGAATGAGTGCAAGAACGTGCTTGAAAATCAGATCAAAGAAGATCAGAGAATTCTTGTGGCCGATATCAGCGGAAACTCAGTAGGAATTATGGTGGACAGAATGCAGCAGGTCATCCGAATTCCGGACAGCATCATTGATCCTCCTCCTGGAATTATTCATGGGGACAAGGAAGACAATCTGCAGGGAATCGTGAAGCTCGATGATGGAAAAAGACTGATTCTTCTTCTGGATGAAAAGAAACTCTTTAATGAAAAACTGATGAATCAGCTGAAAGAAGTCGGTCATACAAATACAGAGCAGGATAAGGAAGCAGTCACTCATGGAGGAGAAACTTTGCAGCAGGATGAGGTTCAGTTAGTAACATTCAAACTGGGAAAAGAAGAGTTTGGTCTGCATATTGAGGATGTCAGAGAGATCAACAGACTGAGCGGAGTCACTGCGGTTCCAAATGCTCCTTCATTTGTGGAAGGGATTATGAATCTGAGAGGAAATGTAATTCCTGCAATCGATCTGAGAAAACGCTTCAATCTGGAAACAGTCAAACACAATGAATCTACAAGAGTCATTATTGTAGATATATCGGATAAGACTACTGGTCTGATCGTGGATGCAGTTTCTGATGTGATTCGTATTTCGCGGAAATCCATTGAAGCTCCTCCGGAGATCATTGGTTCTAAAGTAGAAACAGAGTTTGTGGACGGAATAGGAAATCTTGTAAAACAGGGAAGATTTATCATTATCCTGAATGTTAATAAGATTTTAAATATGGATGAGCAGAAACTTCTGAAAGAGACAGCAAAAGGAAATTCTTAGATACGTTTCTCAAAACGTATCTGAGGAAGGTGGTCGGCTAAATGGACAGAAAGATTCGAGTTCTGGTGGTGGAAGATTCCGCCTTTATGAGAAAACAGCTGAAAAAAATTCTGGAAGCTGATCGGGATATTGAAGTGATTCTTGCCAGAGACGGCGAAGACGGAGTAGCAAAGGCAAGGGAAATTCATCCCGATGTTGTTACGATGGATATCAACCTTCCCGGAATGGACGGAATCACTGCAATGCAATACATTATAGGTGAAAATATATGTCCCGTAGTAATGGTAAGTTCACTTACGCAGGAAGGAGCACTGATTACATTTGAGGCTCTGGAACTTGGAGCCTTTGACTTTGTTCCTAAACCCGGCGGGACTGTATCGCTGAATATTGCTAAAGTCGCAGATGAAATCCGCTTCAAGGTGAAACAGGCAGCAAAGACTGGAGCAATCAGCAGAATCCGCAGACGTATGAACAACGTGCGGGAACTGAGCAGAACTTCAGCCGGTGCAATCGGTGCAAGAAAGACAAGAGAATACCCTTCAGTAAAAACTGTAAAGAAGGCCGTTGCCATCGGGATTTCCACAGGAGGACCGAAGGCTCTTTCTGAAATCATTCCTGAACTGCCTGAGGATCTGGGGGCTGCTCTTTTTATTGTGCAGCATATGCCTCCCAATTTTACAAGATCATTTGCGAACCGACTGAATGAACATTCCATGCTGCCGATCAAGGAAGCAGAGGCCGGAGACACAGTCTGTGTAAATCAGGGTTATCTGGGAAAAGGCGGACTGCATCTGCAGCTCAGAAAAAAAGGAAATGGAGAAATTCAGATCCGTCTGAGCGATGATATTGAGCATTTTTTTATGCCCTCTGTCGGCGTAATGATGGAATCTGTGTTGAGTGTATTCGGAAAAAATACTGTCGGAGTTCTGATGACCGGGATGGGGGATGACGGTGCAGATGCGATGGTAAAAATAAAACAGGCTGGCGGAATTACAATTGCAGAAAGTGAAGAAACTGCAGTTGTATTCGGAATGCCCAAAGAAGCGATAGACAGGGGCGGTGCGGATATCGTAGTTCCGAGTTATCAGATCGTTCCCGAAATAATAAAAGCATTGAAAAGGCTGGGCTGATAATGAAAAAGAGTAAAGAAGAACTTATAAAATCATTAAACAGTGCATCTGAATCAGAAAGGATGTATGCCGCAGATGACATTCAGGACTCGGGGTACAGTGAACTTTCTCTGGATGTCATCAGAAGATTCAGAACGGAAAAATCCGCTGCGGTCAAAAACGCAATGCTTTCTGCACTTCAGAAAATGGAATATGCGGAAGCTTATCCGGAAATTTTTGCCTGCTTTTCTGAAAAAGATCCTTACATCAGAAATTCTGCTGTCAGTATTTTTTCTTCCTATGGGAATAATGCAGTGATATTCTTAAGTTCCTATATCAATCATTCCAACAAAGAAGTCAGAAAACTGATTCTGGATTCTCTGGTAGAAATTGCTGGAAGTCATCCGGATACGCTTAATACAATTATCATTATTCTCAGATCCTATCTTCATGACCCGGAAATAAATGTTGTAATCACTGCAGTTGAGTATCTGAGCAGGCTGGGCGACACTGGATCTGCGGAAGATATCATTAATTTATATATAAAAAATCAGGAACTTATGCTCAGATCATCCATACTGGATTTTTTTCTGAAAATCGGCACAAAGGAGGATCTTGAGAAAATCCTGACTGCCGCTTTTCTTTCTGACAGCAGCAAGGTAAATTCTCTGTTCCTGCCCCAGATCATCAGACTTCTTGGAAAAAGCGGAAGAAAGACTGAATATCTGAATCTAATCTTAGGCCTGCACGATGTTCTGAATTACAGCGATGATATTCTCATTTCGATGGACTGGCTTTCTGAAGAAACAGACTTTAACACTGAAGAAGCACTGCCCGTACTTAAGAAAATATCAGGGAAAGCCGGTCTGAAAGATGATATGAAGATACTGTGTGTTCAGCTCATTCTGAAATCGGGTGAAGCAGAAGCAGTCGAGTTTGTCAGAGAATGGAGTGAAAGAGGAACTGAAGATTTCAGATCCTTCTGTTCTGATTCAATCAAATCGGTTATCAAAAATGGATAACCGTGAGAATCGTTTAAGCTGGAAAGAAGAAGAATACCTTTCTCCGGAAGAATTCGAGATACTGGCAAATTTTATCTATCATAAAAGCGGAATCAAGATGGAGTCAAACAAGACCTATCTTTTGAACAACCGCATTCAAAAGCGTATCCGAGAAAAGGATATGAGAAGTGCATCTGAATATATTCGGTATCTGAAATATTCAGATAAAAACGGAACCGAGCTTCAGGAGCTTCTGAATCTGGTGACAGTCAATGAAACTTTCTTTTTCAGAGACTTCCCGCAGCTGGAAGCATTTGTAGAATGTCTGAAAAAAACTGTCCAGCGCAAGGCAGATGAGCAGAATTATACCCTGAAAATCTGGAGTGCCGGATGTTCTACAGGTGAAGAACCGTACACACTTTCGATCATCCTTCATGAAATTTTGGATAATGTCAGAAACTGGAAGCTGCAAGTCACAGCAAGCGATCTGGATCAGGCTGTTCTGAAAAAAGCGCAGCAGGGACTGTATGAATACAGAAGCATAAGGGATGTTCCTGCCGAATACATTGATATGTATTTCTCTTACGATGCAGATTCCAAAATTTATAGAGTTAATGATAATATACGTTCTTTAATACAGTTTGAACACCTGAATCTGAACGACAGAGATAAAATGCGCATAAAAGGGAATTACGATTTTATTTTCTGCAGAAATGTTCTGATCTATTTTGATGATGATTCAAGACGCCGGGCAGTGGAACATTTTTATTCTGCCCTGAATGAAAACGGATACATTTTTTTGGGATCCAGCGAGTCTTTAGGGAGAATCACATCTGCCTTTAAAATGATTCGTCTGAATAAATTTCTTGTTTACTGCAAGGAGTCGGAATAAAAATTAATGAAGAAAATACTTGTTGTTGATGATTCTCCTGTTGTCAGAAACTTTCATATGAATATTCTGAAACAGGTCGGTTTTACAGTCGAAGATGCTGAGGACGGCATTGTTGCCTTGGAAAAATCCCTCACAGAAGACTTTGATCTTATTCTGTGCGATATAAATATGGCAAATATGGACGGTCTGACTTTCGTGAAAAAATTCAGGGAACAGGAAAAAGAAACTCCTGTGATCATCATCTCAACTCAGGAAGAAGAGCATCAGAAAACAGAAGGTTTTAAGGCAGGTGCAAATTTTTATATTGTAAAACCTGTCAGTCCAGAAAGACTAATAGAACATATAAAGCTGCTGCTCAATTAAAGGAAATCTCAATGAAAATTTTTCTTGGAAAACAGTGCACTATCAGACAGCTTTCAGGGCAGAAAGAAAAACTGAAAAATGTGCTTTCTGTAAAAAGAAAGAAAATCACTTTTGAAGTTTCCGAATTGGAAAAAATAGATACTGCTTTTCTTCAGGTTCTTCTTTCAGTAATAGAGAGCTGCAGAATAAATGGAATAAAATATGAGATCCAGGGAAAATCGAAAGCATTGGATTCAATTTTAGAATGTTACGGATTCACAATTTAGGAGGATTGTATGGCACGAAAAATACTTATTCTGGATGATTCTCAGTCAATGAGATCTCTTTTAGGAATGACCCTCAAACAGATGGGTTTCGAAGTAATCGACGCTGAAGATGCAATAGACGGTATGTCAAAGCTGAAAAAGAATCCTGATGTGGAACTGATTTTTTCAGATTTAAATATGCCGGGCAAAAATGGAATTGAATTCATCAAATCAGTAAAATCCGATCCAGTCTTTAAAGTTATTCCCGTTGTAATGCTTACTACAGAGAGCGGGGAAAAGAAAAAGGATGAAGGCAAGGCAGCAGGTGCAATGGCCTGGATTGTAAAACCTTTCAAGGTAGAAACAATTCAGTCTGTAGTGAAAAAAATTCTCCCATAAACCGTGGAAATAGATTTAGAAAAATACAGACAGCAGTTTTACAAGGAAGCCAGGGACATACTGGAAAGAGCAAACACAGATGTCCTTAAGGCAGAGTCAGACATAAACAATGATGAGCTGCTGAATTCATTATTCAGGGAAGTCCATACAATAAAGGGCAGTGCGGGAAGTTTTGAGCTATGGAAAATATCTGAGTTCACTCATCATCTCGAAGGACTTCTTTCAGCACTGAGAGACAAAAAAATTACCCTGAATTCGGAAATGGTGGACGTCATTCTCGATTCTCTCGATTACATTGAATCGCTGATCGGATTCTGCGAAAATGGAACAGAATTCGAAATTGAAAAAGAAAGAATCAGCAGAATTGAGCAGTTTCATATTTCCGGAGAATTTAAGGGAAACCCTGAAAGAAAACAAAAGGAAGAAACAGAGGAAACAAATCCTCCTCTTCCGGAAATAAATATGTCCAAAGATACAGCTGATAAACTGAATAAAGCTTTTCAGCCCGGAAGTTCAGCTTATTATATTGAAATCAATTATACAGATGCTGAATTTAAATTCGGTTATGATCCTTATGCTCTTCTTTCAAACATAAGAAACAACTCTCAGTATTATCTGTGCATAACTGACAGGACAGCTGTTCCTTCCTTTGAAGAGCACATGGAAGAGACTCTGTATCTTTTTCCAAAAGTCTACTGCATAAGCAGTCTGTCTGCGGATGAAATTTCCGATCTGGCGTTTGACACTTCACTGCTGAAAGTTTACAATATCACATCCCTTCTCCGTGATACAGCCGCTGATATTCAAAATCCGGATTATCTGTCTGAAATTGATGCTGATATGCTGAAAGAGTTTCTGATCAGTATGGAAGATATTCACCTTTCCATTGATGCGGCTCTTCTTGAATACGAAAAAGACTTTTCCAAGGAATCAATAAACAGACTTTTTCGCTATATTCATACAATCAAAGGAGATGCCGATTATATCGGACTGAAAGAAACCGTAGGACTTGCCCATGATCTTGAATCATTTCTCGATCAGCTCAGGAAAAAGTCAGGAAAACCGGATACATCAGAAGTAGACAGAATATTCAGTTCTGTAGATGAAATATATGCAAATATAATTAAATTAAATCAATATATAAACAGAGAAACAGAAATCTCGACTAATGTTCACAAAAAAACGCAGGAACTTCCGCAGGATGATGACACCGCATTCTACCGTCATCCTGACTTGGAAAAAGAAGCGTTCATCGAACAGCTGAAACAGTTCAGTGAAATTTTTCCTGTTCTCGCCTCGGAAATCACAGAATCACCCGGCTCAAAAAAGAACGTCAACAGACTGATTTCAACTCTTTCGAAGACCTCAGAAAAAGCTGGAGTCAAAAGTCTAGTGAGTCTTTGTTCTGTGACTTCGAAAAAAATTGAGAGCGTGAGCAATGCAGAGAATGCGAAAGCAGCCATAGAAGATCTGCTTTCCTTTATGGAAGGATTCATCACAGGAAAACCTAAAAAGCTTGGAGAAATTCTGATTGAGGAAAATATTATATCTCAGGCGGATCTTCAGGAAGCTCTGAGTCAGCAGAAACCGATCGGTGAAATACTTGTAGAGTCAGGCAAAGTATCCAAAGACGAAGTGGACAAGGCCCTTCGCAAACAGGAATTCTCTACAATTGCGAAACAGCTGAAATCAGGAAGTGAAACTCATACAGAGTCAGCCACGATGAAAATTGATGAATCCAAAGTGGACAGTTTCTACAATTTAATAGGTGAACTTATTGTAGCAAGAAATACCTATGACTTTGCTCTTTCGAAAATCAACGGTACCAACATTGATGAAGCAGTAAAGTCTCTGAAAGAAAATCTGCATGTGATATCCAGAATCACAAACGATATGCAGAGAGGCGTAATGTCACTCAGAATGGTTTCCATAAAGACTGTGTTCCAGAAATTTTTCAGAGTTGTCAGAGACATTGCAAGAAAACAGAAGAAAGACATTGAACTGATTATAGCAGGCGAGGACATAGAAATCGACAAACGAGTTGCAGACACACTTTCTGATCCTCTGATCCATATAATAAGAAATGCATGTGATCACGGGATAGAAACTGCAGAGGAAAGATTGAGCCTTTCAAAACCTGTAAACGGGACAATTACACTGAAGGCCTCTTATGAAGGAAATCATGCTGTCATCAGAGTTATGGACGATGGGAAAGGGCTTAACAGGGAAAAGATTTCCTCGAAAGCAATATCAATGGGATTCAAGACTGAAAATATGAGTGATGAAGAATTGTACAATCTGATTTTTCTTCCGGGACTTTCCACGGCAGAACAGGTCACTGATGTTTCAGGCAGAGGAGTCGGAATGGATGTAGTTCTGTCCACTGCAAAGTCTCTCGGCGGGTTTGTGAAAATCAAGTCAGAAACGGGAAAAGGAACGGAAACCTGCATCAGCATCCCTGTCTCTATGGGAGTAAGCAAGGCATTGATCATTGAATCGGGTGGCGGAGAATTTGCGATCCCTCTGGAAAATGTAATTGAAGCAATAAAAATTCGTGGAAAAGAAATACATTTTACTCAAAACAGACTGATATTTCATTTCAGAGGCGATGTTCTGCCTCTGGCAAAACTCGACAGTCTCCTTTATGGAAAAACAGACAATTATATTGATGATTATAGTTTTTTTTATGAACTTCAGAAAAAGGAGACGGAAGTGTCCATAGTTGTTCTCCGTTCTTCAGCAGCCGGCAGATTTGCCGTCATTGTGGACAGACTGAAAAAAAATATGGAGATCGCAATCAAACCTGTCCCGAAACAGCTTTCACACATTGAAGTCATAAGCGGAGTGACAATAATGGGTGACGGCGGAATCGTTCAGGTAATGAATGTGGAAGGATTAAAGTAATATGATTCCCTGGGCAATTAACTTCATTCTGACACTGATCTGTATTTACCTTTTCATGAAAATTTATCAGAACAGTAAACTGCTTAAAAATTCATCCGAAAAGAATATCGAGATTCAGAAAGAGTTTGAAAAAATGTCAGAGGACAACAGGAAACTGAAGGAAGCTCTGCAGAAAACATATGCTTCTGTTCTTGATACAATTCCGTCCGCATCTGAAATCAAAAAGGCCATTCTTATTTCCAAAGATGATATGCGTCAGATTACAGATGCGCTCCAGAATGCAAACGGAAACATTGTATCCCATTTTACTAGAATTGTAAAACAAATTAATGATACCATTTTTAACGTAATGAGTCTAGTGGAGGAAACACAGAAAAACCTCGTATCTCAGTCCAATAATCCTTCTTTATCCCTTAATGACACTGATCTGAAAATAAGACAGGAAGACTTTGTAAATGCAGTCAGTAACCGCTCTGAAAAGCTTCTTCAGAAAATCATTGATGAACTCAAACTCACGCACAGCCGTGAAAAAGACGATATATTCAAACTGGACGGGATCTATCAAAACGTATTAAAAATTCAGGGACTGTCTGAAGAAGTCAGTGAAATTGCCGCCGGAATTGAACTGATTTCACTCAATGCAAGCATTGAGGCTGCCAAAGCCGGAGCACAGGGCAGAAGTTTTGCAGTTGTAGCCAAGGAAGTAAGCAAGATGGCGATGATGTCCGAAAATACTGCAAAAAAAATAAAAACCGAATTGAAAAACACCAGTGATTCAATAAGACTTTCCGTCTCCGCTCTTAAAGATGCAATGACGGAGGAAACAGGATACATAGAGTCAACAATCTTAATTATAAAAGAGGTATTTCAGTCCATTATGCAGTCTCTCATCGATATGAACAAAACACTTTATGTATCAATGGGAAGTTCTGAGGAAATCCGTCAGGAAGTGGAAAAGGCCATTCATTCCCTTCAGCTGGAACATATTTCCACATATCTGGCTGCCGATATGGTACGTGCATTTGACAGCATTCTGATCAATGTATCCCTGATTCATGAACTGATTCCTGAAATGAAAAAAATCGAAGAAGAGTCTCTCATTGAACCTAAATTTTTCTCTGATGACTTTGAAAGTCTAGATCACACAGCCAAGTCAAGCCTGACTCCGGACATTAAACCTCAGTCTGCCGAAGATGTCACATTTTTCTGAATTTTTCATTATTTTTTAATTTCTAACCTGATATTTCCCTTTTCAGTATTTCTTCCGAAAGCCTGTGGCAGTCATCCAGATATGCCATTCCGGCAGCAAGAGTAATTCCGAATCCGGCAGAGGCCGCAATCGCCTGTCCTACAAACGGGATATACTTTGAAATCTGTTTCAATGTCTGTCTTCCGATGAATTTTTTCAGAAGAAGCATAATCCCTTTTTTTGTTGCATGATGAATGATATTGTATGCCACAGGAGCAACTGCAGGCACCATAACTTCAACGGCTCTGATCTTCTCTTCAGTCAGTCCGTACGACGTTCTGATGGATGCGAACAGAGATACAAGAACTGCAGCATCGACTGCAATATCAGCACCAGGTATCGGATTCAAAGCATTTGCAGCCGCACTTCCTGCGGCAATATAGACATATTTTGAACAGGCATCCTTCTTCTCTTCCAAAAACTGGGCAGAATATGCTTTCACCCCCTTTGCCCATTTAATCTTTTTTGCAGGTTCAAGGCTTTCATATATTTTCTGCTGAAGCACATCAAAACCGTAAACCTCTCTGCAGCTTGTAAATATAATTTCATGATCGTCTGACTGGATCTGTTTTCTGACATCAGAAATAATTTCTGCTTCCAGTTCAAAGATATCCCTCCCCTCTTCCCAGATCTCGTCTCTTTTATTTCTCACAAAAATGCAGACCTTTCCGCTCTTTCTCAGGTCCTGAAAGAAATCATGATCCGCCTGCATAATCTTGCCTGAAAATACACACAGAAAAAGATCAAATGACTCGAGATCAAATTTTTCAAAATAGGTTTCCTTGGGAAACTGATTTGTCCCATATCCGGGAAGATCCACAAGAAGCAGTCCGTTCCATTCATAGGGTTTTTCCGCAAGAGTTGTATCTGTCTTCTGGCCTGTCTCAGCCACCTTGCTTCCAACCAGTCGGTTGATGATTGAAGATTTTCCTGAACCGGGCTGACCGAAAAGTGCCACCCGAACCTTCATATTCTCATCTTCTTTCAGTTTTTCGATTATTCTCTGCAGTTCGTCCTGAATTGTCATGCGGCACATTAAATTCAGTATGTAAGAAAAATCGTAACCTATCAGCCTAGAAAATAAAAGAGTAAAGTATTCAGATCAGTTTGTACGAATGGTATAATGTGGGCAAGAGAAGAGTAATCCGAATCAATCTTCAGGAAGAGAAAGATATTGAAAAGATAC
>JBPOJG010000467.1:0-14799 GCA_052033835.1 Spirochaetota bacterium | reverse complement strand
AAATAGAAATTTTTATATAATAAGGAAGATTGGGGGTTATTATGCCGGATTGGTTGGTACATGAAAATTTAAAAGGTGCAGTTATCATTGAAACAATGTTGTATACTGCGATCGGTTTGATGGTTTTTGCTTTGGCTATCTGGATTATGAACAAGGTTGTGCCGTTTTCCTTGAGAAAGGAAATTGAAGAAGATCAGAACACTTCTTTGGGTATCATCATCGGCTCCGTGATTATCGGTATTGCTCTGATTATCTCTGCTATTCTCAAGTGATTGACCGTGGGGAAAGGAAGAGGTTTCTCCTTCTCCTGACAATTCTGATCATTTCAGTGTCTGGGCTGGCGTATGAGCTGGTCGCAGGCACGATGGCTACCTACCTTTTAGGTCAGTCAGTTACCCAGTTTTCGTACGCCACAGGCTGGTTTCTGGCATCAATGGGATTTGGTTCCTACCTTTCCCGTTATATCAAGGTGCGTCTTTTGGAAACCCTTCTCAAGGTTCAGATTGTTCTGGGCATTGTAGGCGGGTATTCTGCATTTCTGATGTTTCTGAGTTTTGCATTCACTGAAACGGTATATCCTGTATTTATGGTGCTGGCTTTTGTCATTGGAACCTGTGTGGGTCTTGAGATTCCAATCCTTCTTCGTATGATCGGGAAATACAGAATATTGTCCATCGCTGTTTCGGACGTATTTACTTATGACTATATCGGTGCGCTTTTTGCGAGTCTGCTTTTCCCTCTGATCCTGCTTCCTTATCTCGGGATACTCAGAACAAGTCTTTTCTTCGGTCTGATGAATCTTGGAGCCGCTTGGATTCTTCTTACATTGACGGACAAGAGAAGACGTTTCTACAGAATTCTTCTGATTCTTGCTTCGGTCTTTATTTTTTCCGGTTTTCTCGGCGCAGAAAAACTGAACAACTGGCTCGAAGATTCTCTCTATCAGGACCCGATTGTATACAGCAAGACAACTAAGTTTCAGAGACTTGTGATTACTAAGTGGAGAGATGATATCCGTCTTTTCATCAACAGCAATATTCAGTTTTCTACAAGAGATGAGGCAAGATATCATGAAACACTGATTCATGTGCCTGTTCTTTTTCTGAAGTCAGATCCTGAAACTGTGCTCATTCTCGGCGGAGGGGACGGACTTGCTCTCAAGGAAGTTTTTAAGTACCCTTCTGTGAAGAAGGTGGTTCTTGTAGATCTTGATCCTGAAATGGTGGAGCTTTTCAAGACTCATAATGTTCTGAAAACACTGAACGCAGGGGCACTTT
Source organism: Spirochaetota bacterium (assembly GCA_052033835.1). Classification (GTDB taxonomy): domain Bacteria; phylum Spirochaetota; class Leptospiria; order Leptospirales; family Leptospiraceae; genus DAORDI01. Next base: position 13,522 of record JBPOJG010000467.1, on the reverse strand, counting down.
CAGATCCTCGGCTGCAGGTTGTGAACAAGGATGCGTTCAACTGGATCAAGTCCAACCGCGATAAATTTGATCTGATCATATCCGATCTTCCTGATCCGAACGATTATTCTCTCGGAAAACTTTACAGCGTCACTTTTTATCTGAGTCTTCTTTCTGCCTTGAAGGAGGATGGAGTCTTTATCAGTCAGGCTACGTCTCCTACATTTGCTCCAAGTGCATTCTGGTGCATATACAGTACGATCAGCTACTCAGCAGAAAAAAAATTCGGAAATTCTCATAATTATAAAATAATGCCTCTTCATTATTATATCCCGAGTTTCGGAGACTGGGGTTATATCCTGTTCGGAAAGAATCTGGATCTGGAAAAAAGAAAGAAGATTGTGCCGGAAACTAAGGTGCTCTCTGATGAACTCGTTCCTTCACTTTTTGCATTTTCCAAGGATATGCGAATGCAGGAAACCGTTGTGAATCATCTGGACAATCAGAAACTTGTAGGACTGTACGAAAAATCCTGGCACAGATGGTATAAATAGAAAATATTTAAGCAGGCTGTCATTATGAAAACTCGCATTCTAAAATGGTTTATTTTTTTACTCAGCGTTTCTCTGTTTCTGTTCTTCGGTGTCGTATGGTATTTTTCAGGGATCATTGTTTCATTCAAAACTAAAACGCATAACGAAATTAAGGAAAGAAACAAGGTGACCGGGCCTTCTCAGTTCGGCCTGCCTGAAAATCCTGAAGACATTGAAGTCCCTGCTGATGAAATGAAACTTTCCGGCTGGTTTTTTAAAAATCCCAACAGGAATAAAAAGTGCGGAGTAGTGATCGCGCATGGTCATGCAAACAACAGATACGGTGTTTTAAAATACGGCCCTGCATTCTGGAAAAGAGGATGTGATCTGCTTTTTTTTGATCACAGACATCATGGAACCAGTCCGGGAGACTTTGGTACTTACGGGTTTCATGAAAGAAAGGATGTTTTAAGTGCAGTGAACGTGTTAAAGAAAAAGACAGGTCTCGAAGAAAGCAGAATCGGCATATTTGGAGAGTCTTACGGTGCAAGCACGAGCCTTCTAGCGGCTGTAATGAATGACAGACTTGCATTTGTCGGAGCGGATTCCCCGTATATGGATCTCGAAACAATTGTAAGTGAAAAGGCAGAGGCTCAGTACGGAAAGATAATGCTCCCGATTCTTTCGCCTACTTTCTGGATTGCAGGGAAGAGGGCTGACTTTGATCCGTACCAGGTCAATGTAAGAGAGGCAGTCAAGAATCTGCATATTCCGGTTTTCATTTCTCATTCAGCTCAGGACAAATATACAGTTCCCAGACATTCAGAGCTTATCTATCAGAATATTTCTTATGATAAAAAAATACTTCATATTACAAATTGGGGTGCAGAACATGCCCGTTCGATGGATGTGAATCCGAAAGAATATGAAAAACATCTGGACGAGTTCATTGAGAAGTATGTCCCGGCATTTAAATAGAGACTGTGCGAAGGCAAAGAAGATTATAAATCACGCGGAGACGCGGGGCTTTGACTGCCCGGTATTTTTGATATATTCCTGTCTGTTGTCCTGCAGCTGAGTTTAAAATATGGAAAAATCAGAATTAGACAGTCTCAAATCCGGCTTTCATCTGTATGAAGCATCTGCAGGAACAGGAAAAACGTATAAAGTTGTAGATATTATTGTAAATTTCATTATCGAAGGTGTTTCACTGAAGGAACTAGCCGTACTGACCTTCACCGAAAAGGCTGGAGGAGAACTTCAGGAAAGGGTGCGCAGAAAACTGGGAGAGGTTCTGCGGGGTGACGCTGACGATATAAAAACAGAACTGACTGAGGATCGTAAAAAATTTCTTACTGAACAGCTTGAGGTTCTCGGCACAGCAAAGATTGGCACAATTCATCAGTTCTGCAGGACGCTCCTCAGAAAATATACGATCGAAGCCGGTCTTTCGCCGTCCTGGCAGGAAATCCGCGAAACAGAAATCTACGAAAAAGTCTTTATGGACTATTTCGGAACAGTTGAGAAATTTGAAGAGGAAGATCTGAAAAACTTTCTGAAAGAATACGGCTGGGATGTGCTGAAAGACTTCTGCATACGGTCATTCGGAAAAACCGGATTTGTGGAATTTGATGAACTCAAAACTGCTGAATATAAAGAAGATGATTATATAAGAATATATACAGACTATCTGAACAGGGTTCAGAGCATCCCTGCGAAAAACCTGACAAAGCTGAAGGCTGATGATCTGTCTTTTGCGGCCGCAGACTTTGCATCAGGTGCGGATATCTTTGACAGTCTCATACAGAATGGACTTCTTAAAAAGACAGATTCAATGCCTGCAAAATATTATCTGGACAGGATCTGTGAATCGGAAGAGGAAAAAGAAGAGATACAGGATTCAATGCGGGAGATTCTCGCACAAAAATCATATTATGATGTATATCCTTATCTGAATGTGCTGAGAAAGCACAGCAACGGGTTCAAGTCACATCTGAAGAAATATTTTGCCTCCAAAAGTTACATTACTCCTGATCTGATCATTCACTATTCCAGAAATCTGGTTTCAGAAAACAGTTCAGTCCGGAAGGAAATTTCAGACGAAATCCGGTTTCTGATTGTGGATGAATGTCAGGACTCAGATCCTCTTCAGCTGGATCTGTTTGAAAAACTTTTTGCAGACAGAAAAAACGGACTCATATTTGTAGGAGATCCAAAGCAGTCCATTTACAGATTCAGAAATGCGGATTCAAAGACATATAATGAATTCGTAAATAAAATGAAATTCAGAAAAAATACACTGAATGAGACCAGGAGAAGTTCTCCGGGGCTTGCGCAGGCATTCAATCAGATGTTTGCTGATGCAGACATCGGTTATTCGGAAGTGACTGCCTACAGGAAAAAGAATCCTTGTTCTGTTCCAAGTCTGCTTCTTCTCGGACTTGATGAAAACAATAAACCTCTTCAAAACGAAGCCTGGAAGATCGCTGATCTTAAGGAACTGGCAGCAGATGAAGTATGCGCTGCGATAGAAAAAATTACAGATAATCCGGATTTTCTGGCAGAATCAGAGGATTCCACAGAGAATGAATTGAAAACCAGAAGAATCAGTTATTCTGATATTGCCGTTCTTTCTTCTGCAAACACAGATCTTCAGTTTCTTCTGAAAAAAATGACAAAAAAAGGAATTCCTGCTTCGATTTATAAAAGCGAGATTTTTTATGAAGACCGTCTTGTATTTGCCTACAGCAGCATTCTGAATGCAGTGGAAAATCCTGCAGATACGGATTCCCTCTACAAGGCTCTTGTATCGGATCTGTTTCTTTTTCCTGAAGACGAACTTTCTTTTTACAGTCTCAAGTTTCAGGAGAATTCAAATAATGATAAATTAAATAAAATATATTCTATATTGAGAGATGCTTACCATGAAAGTCTTTCCAGCCCGGTTTCCGGGATACTGAAGAAAATTGCAGTGAAATCCGGTTTTTATTTCAGAATATCCATCGGAGCAGAGGGGAAACGCAATCTGACAAATTTCTATCACCTTCTCGAAATCCTCGATGAACTTCAGTTTGGAGGGAATTTAAGTTTTTCTGAAACTGTCCGTAATCTAAGAAGGAATATTGAAAAAGGAAAAAGCCAGGCGCTCAAGCTGGACAATCTGGGGGATGTGTCTTCCTTGGACTCTTCAAGCGTGCGGCTTATGACAATGCACGCATCCAAAGGACTGGAATTCAAAGTGTGTATTCTTTACAATATTTACAGCGGAATTCGCCCTGACATTGGCGAGATATATTATAAAGATAAAAAACTGTTAAATAATTCTGTATCAGCGGATTTCAAGACGGCAGGAATTCAGACTCAGAGTTATGCGGATACGCATTTGTCTGAAGTTGATGAACTGAAGTCTGAAAGAAGCAGACTTCTGTACGTTTCCATGACAAGGGCTCGGGATTATCTCATTTTTCCAATGTTTCTTTTCGGAAAAGAATCAGACAGTTCATTCAGGATGATTATCCGTAGAATTCTGGATAATAAGCTTCCCGAGTTATTTGAAAAGAATCAGGCATTCAATTTAAGCAGTTATCCTGAGAGGCCTAAGATTGACCGTTCTGTGAAAAAGGAAAAGATTCATTCCGGCAAGGTGCAGTTTACGGAAATCTCTCCTGAAATATTCAGAGAGAAAAGCAGGAAAAAAATATTTTCATATTCTTCCCTGAAGAGTCAGGACAAGCAGAAAAAGAGAAAAGAGATTGAAACAGATCAGAAACCCACAGAAATATCCAGTCCGATTTTCCAGAAAAATGCAGGAGCGATATTCGGAAATTTATGTCATCTGGTGCTCGAGAATATACCTCTGAATGTTTTGGGAAACAGGGCAAAGATTAAGAAGGCAGCAGAATTTTTTGCTGAAAAGCTTTATACTGAAAGCGGGCTTACTGACCAGGGAGACTATTCCAAAAATGAACTGATCAGTCTCTGTATAAATGCACTGGACTTTCCTTATGAAATTTCAGGGAAGGCAGTAAAACCTGCAGATTGGAAAAATTTTCGAAGAGAAAAACGTTTTTTTCATCATTTAAGCAGTTCCATTTATGCCGACTATTATATGGGAATTGGGGACGGAATATTTACATATAATGAAAAAATATATCTTTTAGACTGGAAATCGGACAGGGGACGGTATGAAAACGGAAAGCTGGTGCTGGATCTGAACAGGCTCACCGATCCTGAACTTATTGAATATACACAGACAGACTACAGATATCAGATCCTGCTCTACAGTCTGAATGTGCATAGAAATTTGGAAATTCTCGGCAGAACATATTCCGACTTTGGAGGAATTCTTTATATTTACCTCAGAAATATCGGTAAAGGAATCCCGGCAGTTCTAGTAAAACCTTCGGTGGAAGAAATAAAAAAATTTGAGAGGAATCCATGGAAGGAATGACAGTTCCAGGAATCAGGAGAGGTTATGGACTTGCAAGAATCAGTATGGAAGGATCTGATCTGCAAGTCAGGAATGTTTCATTAAGAACAGATATATCTGCATTTCGTCTGGCAGGGTCATCCGAAAAAGATTCCGTGTTCTGGCTTTTTTATCTCCTTCTGGAACTCGAAAAATCCGGAAGTCTTTATCTGGACTTGGGCGAATACTCAGATTTTATTTCCGGAAAAGGACTTTCATGGAATTCTGATCTGCTCGAAAAAAAGAATATAAAAAAATATATTGTATTTGAAAATGACAGATTTTTCTTTCAGACCCTTCACAGGATGGAAGAAGAATGTGCAGAGATGATTATTCGGCAGATAAACTCTTTCCCCATTCCAATGTCTGAATATAAACCGGAACCGGTACTGAGTGATGAACAGAACAATGCAGTAAAGACTGCACTAGGATCAAGACTGACCCTTCTTACGGGTGGTCCTGGTACAGGAAAAACATCCATACTGAAGGTGCTTTTGAAGAAACTTTTTCAGTCAGGAATAAATCCAAAACACACGGCACTTACTGCACCCTCAGGCAAGGCTGCAAAAAGGATGCAGGAAAGTATGGAAGATCTGTTTAAAGAGTATCCTGATCTTTCACTGCCTGTCACAATTCACAGACTTCTCGGATACAATCCAGCAAGCTCAACTTTTCGATTCAATTCAGAAAATCCAATTTTTGCTTCTGTACTGATTGCAGATGAGGCCTCCATGATTGATGTCAGAATTATGAATGCACTTCTCAAGGCATTCTGCTTTAACGGGATTGAAAATTCCAGGTTCATTCTCTCCGGTGACCCGAATCAGCTTCTTTCAGTCGATTCCGGTCAAGTATTTTCAGATATGGTTCAGTCTGGAAAAAATACAGTAAGACTGACTCGAACATTTCGGCAGTCAGAAGAAGCAGCTTCTATCAAAATTTTTTCCGAGAATATTCTGAAAGGCACGGCCAGCCTGCAGGATCTGCCGAAAGCAGAAGAGGGGATGCAAGAGTTTTCCGGGATCAGAACTGCAGTCTCGGATGAAAAGTATCAGGAAAAAATTCTACAATGGTATATAACTAGACAATCTGGATCGTTACAGATTTTGAGCCCCTACAATGAAGGGACGGGCGGAGTGGAGGAGATCAACAGGTTTATGAAAGAGAAAATGGATTCAGAAAACGGGTACCCTGCAATGGTCACTAGGAACCTGACGGATCTGAATCTGTTCAATGGAGAAACCGGTGTTTTATTCTCAGAGCAGGGGGAACTGATATTTGTTCAGTCAGACAAAAAAACTAAAATTCCATATTATCTGAAACCCTGCATTGTTCCGGCCTATGCTGTGACTGTTCACAAAAGTCAGGGCTCAGAATATGATCATATCTGTCTTGTGCTCCCGGAGAGAAAAAAACAGGGCAGTTTAAATTCTATTCTGAATATTAGGCTTCTTTTTACTGCAGTGACTCGTGCAAAGAAAAGTCTATTGATACTGGGGGAAGAAGAGGTATTTAGAGAAGCAATGCAGAATATTCCTAAAAGAAAGTCTGCACTGCTTGATAAGTTGAACTGTTAAGATTAATCGTCGCCGTAACTGATATCGAGGGCCTGAACATAAGGCTGACTTTCAGAAACTCTTCTTTCGTGAATCTGTTTTGCTTTGTTCTTTGCTGCGATTTCAGCATATTCAACAGTGTATGGAGTCCAAGGGATGGCACGAAGCCTTGCCACAGGAATTTTCTTTTTACTGCCTTCGCAGATTCCATAAGTTCCGTTATCGATTTTCACTAATGCTTTTTCAATGAGTCTGAGAAGATCTATCTCGTTTTCAGTCAAAGCGGAATTGAGAGCTTCTTCGTTGATTTCAGAAGCAATATCAGCGATATCTCCCATTTCCTTCAGGCCTGAGGGCGAACTTTTGTCCTCCCAAGTATTCAATTTCTCCATTAGAGAAAGTCTCTTTTCTAAAAGAGATTTCTTAATCTCATTTATGAATTTTGTATCCAGACCTGATTTAGTTTTCGCAGCCATCAGACTTTAGACTCTTTATGATCTTGGTGTTTTCTACAAAATTTGCAAAATTTCTTTGTAACAAGTTTTTCTGATTTTGCTTTTTTGTTCTTAGTCATGAAATAAGTAGATTTACCTGGTTGGGTACATCCAGTACAAGCAAGTTTTATAATTTCTCTCATAATAGAGCCATAAAAAATTACGTGATTGTACAGTCAATTTTTTTGTTTTCCCTTTTTTCCTGCAAAAGCGTCCGCGTCCAGCTGCCGCTGACTCTTTCTGAGAAAAATCAGATAAAAATCGGCTTTTTTTGCTTTACTGTTATTCTTATAAAATTAACCTAATTCAAGCCATATGTTAGGTGGAAAAGATAAAGTCATTAATGTAGGAATTGCTGAAATTCAGGTGGCAAGGACTCCCGGGATTCTCCGGACTACACTTGGGTCCTGCATAGGGATCGTTTTTTATCATCCTGAACTGAAAATAGGAGCAATTTCACATATTATGCTGGCTAAAGATGTCATTGGCAAAGACAAGGCTAAAAATCCAGGAAAATACGGAGAGACAGCCCTTCCTAAACTAATACAGCAGTTTGAAGAGGAAGGATGCAGACAGGGGACCTACTCAGCCAGGATATTTGGAGGAGCATCTATGTTCAAAAACATATCGTCCCCATTTCTGCAAAACATAGGAGAAAACAATATTCAGATCGTCAGAGAGATTCTTTCTTCCAGGAAGATTCCAATTATTGCAGAAGATGTAGGCGGTCATGACGGAAGGACAATCAGTCTGTTTTTGGATGACGGAAGAATCCTGATGAAAAAAGCAGGCGTTGAAAAATTCATTTATAAGGTAAAATAGAGAGATGCAGATGAAAGAAGTTGTAGATGAATATTTGAAAGAACCTGGAAGGCTCCCCTCTATGTCTCAGGTCGTTCTGAAAGTCATGAATCTAGTGCAGGACCCTTCTGTTTCTATGCAGGTGCTTGCAGCCGAAATCTCCAAAGACCCTGCGATCACAGCAGCAATTATTAAAATATCAAATTCTGCCTATTACAGAGCAAGCAGACCGATTCGCACAGTCCACGAAGCTCTGATGACTCTAGGAATCCAGACTGTCAAAGAGATTGTTCTGATCAGTGCATCTAAAGGGATTCTGCATAAAGATCTGAAAGGATATCAGCTTGAAGCGGAGGATGTATGGGTGCATTCTCTGATAGTTGCAGAACTTTCCTGCAAGATCGCTGAATATAAAAAGATCAATATTCCCAAAGATCTGATTTTTACTGCAGGTCTTCTTCATGATATAGGTAAAGTTATTTTAGCTCAGTTTTTTCCAATGAAGATTATGGAAATCAAGGATGAGCTGAAACATGCCGGCACTACATTTACTGAAATTGAAAAAAAATACTTTGGATATGATCATCAGGAAATTGGTGAAAAAGTGATGGGAACCTGGAATTTTCCGGATGAACTGAAAGAGGTGGTTGCTTTTCATCACAATCCAGAAGATTCTACACAATTTCCTCAATTAGTCAGCATCGTTCATATCGCAAATACTCTTGCGATCGTGACAGGTTTTGGAATTGACATTGGAGGAATCAATCATGAGCTTTCTCCATTTGCGATGAAGCAGACTGGATTTACTGATTCTGATATAGAATATTTCTATACAAATATGCCTGATTTCCAGAAAAATATTGCGGAACTTGTAAGGGTCTGAGCCTTGAACATCGCGTTGATTGGTCCTAGAGGGGTAGGAAAGTCAAAAGTATCCAGAAAACTTTCCAAACTTACAGGGCAGTCAGTCATCAGCACTGATATGATTGCCTGTTATGAAGTCGGCGGAATTTCGATTACTGAATTCATTGCAAAGACCGGAAATGACTGGAAACGGTTCAGAGAGCTGGAATATCAGATTCTTCAGAGACTGAAGGGAAGCATAGATATCATTCTTGACTGCGGCGGCGGACTGATTTTTGATTTGGATGAACAGTCCAATGAAATTCTGAGCAGAAGAAAAATTGAAATACTCCACTCCATCAGCAAGGTTGTATTTTTAAATAATGATATTTCATATCTTGTGGAAAAGGTGACAGGAGATTCCTCCCGCCCGAATCTAAGTACTGCAAGTTCTTATGAAAATATTCTGAAAAGAAGAATTCCATTCTACAGACAGACTTCCCATTTTGAAATCAATATGGCCGACAAAAAACCGGAAGAAGCCGCTGCAGAAATATTTAAAAAGATTTCTTAACTACTCAGCGTAACCGCAGCAGCCTCAATGTTTGCGTCGTAGTTACAATCATCATTTAATTCGACAATTTGCTTTTAAAAAAAGCAAGAAAAAGGGTGGTCCCTATCGGGAGGATTAGCCGCTTCCAAGTTTGGCGAGGGGTTTGCAACCCCCGCAAGCTGTGAAGCTGCTAAGACCCCGCCTTTAATGCAATTTTCTGTAAATTGTATGACATTATAATTTCTATTTAGAAGTTACAAAAGGAGTTATTAACTGATTCCTTTCTTTTTCTGAAATAGCATTGTAGCCATAATGCCGTTTGAGTTCTTCAGAAGTTTGAAAATTTCAGTCGATTCACATACATAGGTCTGAATGAATTCGTGTTCATGTTCTGCGCCTGTGAGTCTGTCTCTGAAGGAATGAATCTCTTCTGCACTCATTGAAATTTCGCAGCAGAAAAAATATCCTGCCTCATCTAAAAGTCCAGGCGAACTGTAGAGAGGTGTTTCCCAGAGAAGTTCCAGATCTTTTTTTTCGATCTTCAGCCCAGTCTCTTCTTCCACTTCTTTTTCGGCTACCTTGTAAGGATCAGTTTCACTGTCGCACATTCCCGCAGGATGTTCATAGAAGACTTCTCCGTTTCCGACTCTTCTCTGTTTTACAAGAAGGAAATATCTTTTTCCTGTTTCTTTTTCGAGAAGGCAGGTGACAACAGAAACAAAATGTCCTCTGATAAGCACTGTGGGGAGAAGCTTCTGGCCTGCAGAGTCTTTTGCATCCACATTTAACAGACAGAAAAGAACCTCACCGTTCGGTTTGTGGATGATTGCTTTTTCTGTAATGCTCTGAACATTGATATTGTTTTTCTTCAGTGAGTCGAGCCAGTTTTTAAATTTAAGAGAATCCTTGTAGTCCTGCATAAGGATAAGGTAAATCAGAAAGAAGGATTGTCAATCTGTTGAATCTGTCTTCAGAAAAAAATCAGTGAGTTTTGTTTCTGCATTGGAATGAAATCTGTTTTTCTTGTGAGTGTAGATTCGGGTTGTCTTCGGATCCTTGTGTCTTGCAAATTCCATCAGTTCTTCCTGGCTTGCGCCTGCTTCATAGGCAAGTGAGATTGCAGTATGCCTTGTGCTGTGTGAAGTAATTCTGTGAGTTTTGTATCCCAGTTTTTTGATCGGTTCAATCACTGCTCTCTGAACAGTTTTTACTGAGATTCTTTTTTTACTGTTTCTTTTGGATTCTGAGATGAAGAGAGGACCTTTGGAATCGAGTGTCCTCCCGCCTGAATGGAGATACTCCAGCACTGCCTTGTATGCAGGCTCTTTCAGTATGATAAATTCGACTGATCTGTCTGTTTCCGTTCTGCCTTTCCCATGAATATGAAGTACATATTCTCCCGAATTCACACGGATGTCTTCTATATTGGCTCTTGATATTTCCACATCTCGAAGTGCAGTCAGATATTTCAGAACATTGATTGCATAGTCTCTTTTCCCTGCATTGTCTTTTCTGTCTATGCTCGAAAGAATCTCTTTTACCTGTTTCAGGGAAAGATCATCCTTTGCGTGTCCCGGCTGGATGCTGTCTCCTTTGATGTTCGCTGCAGGATTCAATGAATAGAACCTGTAGGACTCCAGAAATGCAAAAAACTGCCGGAGACAGGCAATGTATGCGTTTACTGTTCTGGCGGAATGTTCTGTTTTTCTCAGATCATTTCTGTAATGCAGAATATCAGTTTTGTCTATTTTTCCGGAAAGGAACTTTGCTGATCTGTCAGTTTCATTCAGCCAGTGAATAAACTGTCTTATATTGATTTTGTAACTGATTTTGGAGGATGCACTCAGATCTCTTTCCAGGAAAAATTTTTCCAGAATATTTTCGAACTGAGAAACTTCCTGAAGATCATTCACTGATCTTTTTTCCTTTTGTATTCATGATTCCCCATTCTCCTGTTTTGCGATCCATCATAGAATGTTCTCCCATTTTGATTTCCTTGCATCCGTTGCAGTATTCGGCCTTTCCTTTTTCAAACTGCCCTGCATAGTCAAATTTTGCAGGAATGACCTTTCTGCCTTTTGCATTTGCAAAGCCGATTTTTCCATTTTCCTTGAATCGGATAAACCCTTCCGTTTCAGGATCAGGCCCATTGTCGTAGAGGAAAGGGTAGTATAGGATATCCTTTTTTCTGTTTACAGCGACCCAGCCCTTTTTTGTCACAATGAATGCAATTCCGAATTTATTGAATTCCGGCTTTCCGAAGGTCTTTGTATGCTCGGAAAAATCTGCCTTTTCTGCAGAAAGGCCTGAAAACAGAAGGATGGAAACGAGCGAGATGACCGTTTTTTTCATAGTTTCTTTATCGGAAAAAATTATCAATAATCGGAGTTCTGTAAAAAACTGAAGTCACCTTTTCAGTAAATCTCCAAACTGACCGATACTTTTATTGTGAAAATTCTGATACTTCTTTCTATATGCTTTGGTCTTTCGGCACAGTCTGTAAAAAAAAGCAAGACGGGACTTGAAACTGCAGACCGTCCATCCAAGGAAGAGAGCAAAACACCTGTTCCGGCAAAAACAGAACAGCCTGCAAAAGATGACTCTAGAATTCAGAATAACTCTGCGTCCCCTGTTCCTGTGGGAAATCAGTCCACCTCTTATGATGATTCCGAACTGGACAAGATTTTTTATACTTCGTATCGGTTTTTAAATCAGCCGAAACTCGAAAATACCGAGAAAACCCTGAATACGAATTTAGTGAAAGCATTCAAGAATGAAATCATTCTCAGAGACTCTCCAAACTGTCTGAAATACCTTCAGGACATCAGTGTATCCACGATCAGGAAGAAACTGGTGGATAAAGAGAGCATCTGGATGAAAAAGATCAGAAAAGAAGTCGGGTACGTCCAATTTACTGATTATATGTACATTGTAAAATACCAGAATTACTTGGCCCTGATCATTTACGAAATTGATCCAAACCGACATCTGACAAAACCAAGCCAGATTGAATTTATTATGAATAAAGAGGCCCCTTCTAAAGAAGAAGAGTAGGTTTTTGGCAGGTCTTACGAATATATGTTCTATTTAGACCTGTTTCGCGATTTCCAGAAAAATCAGATCAAGTATCTCGTTGTCGGCGGTCTAGCTGTCAACTTGCATGGTGTCCCTAGAATGACAAATGATGTGGATGTGATTTTGTCAGAAGAAAAGGAAAATCTTGTCAAATTTATAGAATCCATGCGTCGGCTGGGTTATATTCCCAAACTTCCCGTAAAAGCGGATGTGCTTCTAGATGATGAAAAAATCAATATTTGGATCAGAGACAGAAACCTGAAAGCATTTACGTTCTACAATTCCCAGGACAATTATATGGTAGTGGATTTTTTAATCGTACACCCTTTAAATTTTGCAGAAAGTTATGAAAGAAAAACAGTCAAATCTATAGATGAACTTGAAATCCATGTGGTGTCTTACGAAGACCTGATTACTATGAAAAAAAGTATTGGCAGGCCAAGGGACAATCAGGATATCAATTTATTAGAGAGAGTACGAAAACTCATGGGTGATATGAAATGAACTCACAGGACCTTTTTCTTGAGGACGGGGTAATTTTAGAATACAGCCGACTCAGCACGGAACAGAAGCTGAAATGGCTTTATGACGCACTTTTATTGAATGAAATGGTATTTACCGAATCTGAAAAAACAATTCGAGAGAAAATTCAGGACTATTTTTAAAAAACTGCCCAAAACTCCTTCTGAAAAAAGACTCGTCACTGCAATCCTGATTTTTATTCTGGATCTAACTTTTTGACTAAGGATAAAAAATGAGAAAAACAGCTTATCTCTTAATTCTTCTTGCAGCTCTGGTTGCAAACTGCGGCGGAGGCAAATCAATTTCCCCTGCTGAATGTACTCCCGTTGTGGAATCAATGATTGAAAACTTTAAAAAACTGAATCCAGACAAAGCAGAAGAAATCGACAAGCAGAAACTGATGATTGTTCCAGCTCTTCAGAAAGAATGCGAAAGTGGCAAATTTGATCTTACATGTCTGAAAAACGCAAAAGATCCTATCGCTATTCAGTCCTGCAAAAAATAAGCTCTGTACTGCAATTAACCACAGGAACCCTGTGGTTATCTTCTCCCTTTTTTTCAGTATGAGGATTTTAATTCTCGGTTTACTTATGTTCATCCAGCCTCTCAGCGCTGATTTTACAGAAATCAAACTGACTGCTAATTTTCTGTTTCGGAATCATTATTCAGCTGAATGCAGTGCAATTGCAAAAGTGCTG
>JBPOJG010000286.1:0-10783 GCA_052033835.1 Spirochaetota bacterium | reverse complement strand
GCCATCTCGTCAGAAAAGCTGGCTTTGAATTTGACGAGCCCTTCTGCGTACTGAGTCTCATCCATAATATTCAGTCCGTTCTCTTCAAAAAAAATCCGTTTCTGATTTGCCTTGATTCCGTTAATGGCAAGTTCTTTCAAAATAGTATACAGCATATCCAGATAACGGATCTGGCCGAATTTATTCAGTACTTCCGAAAGTATAAAATGCACATATTTCTCCAGATCAGAATTGATTCTGGATGATTTGACAGAAATCTTATCCTTGTTCTGTATGATGCCTCTGATTCTGTTTGTAAGAGCCTCTGATTCTGACATTGGAAAATTCCAGCAACAGGATAAATGCAGATCAAAACAGGTCAATACAATTTTTACTTTTTACAGAAAAACTAAGAATGACAAAATAGAATGCTTTGGGACTGTAGACGTAGGAGTTCATTGTGCTTAATTTCAAAGTAATCAAGGAAAAAGGCCTTAGTTTCAGACTTTTCTGGGATCTGTTTATGATCCTTGTTGTGCTGGCCAACCTGATGCTGATCATTTTTGATCTGTCATATATGTATTTAAGACCCTACTATTTCAAGTACAAAAGGGAAATCACAAAATCATATGACTGGGTACATGGGATAGAACCTCACAGAGTGACTCAGAACTATGTAGATCTCGTTGATGAAATTGTAAAAATTGAAACGGATCACAAGAACAACTCTATCAGAAGTTCCACTCTCTCCAAAGTCCAGAAACTTGAGAAGACTATGACTGGTATCAGAAAGGAAAAGAATATAGAAAAATTCGATCCTTTTCTGAAGGAAGTGGAAAAACTCAAAACGCAGCAGGGCAAAGATGAGATGCTGATCTATGCTGACATAGCGCAAAATTTTGCAAAGGCTCTCGAAGAAACCAAAAATATATTAGAAGCAAATGATTTTGATATTCTGGAAAAAGAACTCGATGAACTGAACAGACTCATCAGACGTTCAGACGAAGCAGGAAGAATTGCAGAGATAGAACAGATTTATAAAAAAATGGATCAGCTGATGGTGATCATTATTGAAGATGATCCGTTTCAAAAATCCGGTCAGACTTTTCTCCTTCAGGAAATCAAAGACAGAATCAAAGACAACTTCAAAAAAAATGCAACTCATGTGGAAGATATGAAATACAGAGCTCTGCTCTCGAGTGAAGGTTATACCAGAAAGTCGGTTCCCACTTCAGCAGTTGCTTTTGCATGGTTCTGGAGAAATGAATCACAGACAACAGAACAGAAAATCAGTTATTTCAACAAAGAATTCAGAGTCAAATTTGAGCTGAATTATTTTCCGGTGATGGGAAAAAACGGAAAGCAGGTATATAACTTTTTCATACTGGATGCACCTTTTTTCATTTTTTTCCTGCTGGAATTCATTATAAAATGGATACTTGCCATCAGAAGAAAAACATATCCGGGATGGTTTATGTATCCGATGTACCATTGGTATGATGTACTCGGTCTGATTCCTTTAGCTGAATTCAGATTCTTCCGACTTTTCCGAATTTACACAATGTATATGCTGCTTCAGGAAAGCGAGTATACGACTGTCGGGAATGATTTCATTACCAGATCAATCAGATACTATTCCGCGATCATCAAGGAAGAAATTTCTGATATGGTTACAGTTCAGATTCTGTCGGATACACAGAATGAAATCAAATCCGGTTCCTCAATGGATGCAGTCACAAAAGCTGTGGATATGCACCGGGATGAAATCAAACATTATGTAATCAGCCGACTCTCGGACAAGGAGTCTGCGGAAAGGATCGGTGTCCTTGTGTCGGAGATTGTAAGCACAATTCTTGGAAAAGGCGACTTCAAGGAAAGATTTGCAAAAGAAGCCGTTACGGGCATTCTTACTGTTGTGACAAAGGCATCCGGAACTTTGGCGTCCACCCCGTCAGGAAAGGCCGCTATAGAAAAGATAGTCGACTATGTCATCGATGAAATCGTGGTCAGTGCAAAGGATGAGGATTTGAACAGACTCAATCAGGCAATTACTGTAGATCTTCTGGAAAATGTAAAAAATCAGGTCAGAGAAAAAAACTGGACAAAGCTGGAATTCTAATGAAGCCGTTTTATAAAGGCAAGGTAAGAGATGTTTATGATCTGGGAGACAGATTTCTCTTAAGTTCATCCGACAGGGTATCTGCATTCGACTGTGTGTTTTCAGAACCTATTCCGGAAAAAGGAAAGGTATTAAATCAGATATCAAACCTCTGGTTCAGCTTTTTCAAAGACATCCCGAATCATATTCAGGAAACAGACTGGAATAAATTCCCGTCTGAATTCAGAACAGAGGAATTCAAGGGCAGATCAGTCATTGTAAAAAAATGCAGACGAATAGATTTTGAATGTGTAGTCAGGGGATATCTGACTGGTTCAGGATACAAAGAATACAAAGAAAAAGGTACATTGGCAGACTGCCCTCTTCCTTCCGGTATTCAGGAATCAGAAAAACTTACTGAACCGGCTTTTACTCCCGCCCTGAAAAATGATACAGGTCATGATGAAAATATATCTGAACAGAAAATGGAATCCATAATCGGAAAGGAAATTTTCTCTTACCTGAAAGAAACTTCTATCAGGATTTATTCAAAGGCTGCAGAGAAAATGCTTTCGGCAGGAATCATATTATGTGATACAAAATTTGAATTCGGTTTCGACGGAGATAAAATTCTTCTGATCGATGAACTTCTGACTCCAGACTCATCTAGATACTGGGCATTGGACACATATAAAAAAGGCTCTTCACCTCCCAGTTACGATAAGCAGATCCTCAGAAATTATCTGGAATCCACAGACTGGAACAAAGAACCTCCTCCCCCTTCTCTGCCTCCGGAAATCATACAGACATTACATCTTAAATATAAAGAATTGCAAAGGAAGCTTGAAATATGTTTATCGGAAAAGTAAGCATTACTTTAAAAAAATCAGTCTTGGACCCACAGGGCAATGCAGTGATGAAAGCCCTGCATGATATGGGTGAAGACACAGTTGCAGACGTAAGAATAGGCAAGTATGCCGAAGTAAGACTGAACTCAGATTCAAAAGAAAAGGCCGAAGAAGAACTTCACAGAATCTGCAAAAGTCTTCTTGTAAATGAAGTCATTGAATCCTACAGGGTTGAACTGGAGAAAGTCTGATGCCGAAAACAGGGATTATAGTTTTTCCAGGATCAAACTGCGACAGGGACATTTCATATGTACTTGAAACGTATTATAATCACAAAACCGATTATATATGGCATAAGGATTCAATTCAGGGAAAATACGATCTGATTGTTCTTCCGGGAGGCTTCTCGTACGGAGACTATCTCAGGTCAGGAGCAATTGCAAGATTTTCAAATGCAATGAAATCCCTGAAAGAGCATCTTGACAGAGGGGGAAAAGTCCTGGGAATCTGCAATGGATTTCAGATCCTCACTGAGGCAAAACTTCTTCCAGGCACATTGATGAGAAATGCAAATCTTCAGCATATCTGCAAGGATGTAAAACTGAAAATCGCATACAGTTCCAACCCCCTGACGAAAGGAATTCCGGAGGAAAAAGAACTGACCATTCCCGTTTCTCATGGAGACGGATGTTTTTTTGCGGATGATGATACGCTGAAAGAAATAGAAGACAGGGGACAGGTATTTTACCGTTATTCGGGTGTGAATCCAAACGGATCATTAAACGGTATTGCAGGAGTCTGCTCAGGAAATTTTCAGATTGCAGGGCTTATGCCCCATCCTGAAAGAGCTGTTGATCCTTGGGCAGAATCTCTGGACGGAAAGATATTTTTTGATTCATTATTTAATTTTTTTAATTAGGAAGGAGCGGGGGCCATGAATAAAAATACACTGAAAAGAAAAGTGATTACAATCATTCTTGGAGGCGGGAAAGGGACAAGACTTTTGCCTCTTACAGAAAAAAGATCAAAACCGGCTGTAGGTTTTGGAGGAAAATACAGACTGGTTGATATACCGATTTCAAATGCATTGAATTCCGGATTTGACCAGATTTACGTACTGACTCAATTCAACTCTTATTCACTGAACAGACATATCTCAAGAACTTACGGTTTTCAGTCTGTTCATAAACAGGGGTTCGTAGAGATTATCGCTGCGGAACAGACAACTTCAAGCGTAAAATGGTTCGAGGGAACTGCAGATGCTGTCAGAAAAGTAATGCCGCATTTGGAAGGATTTCGTCCTGAGTATGTAATGATATTATCCGGAGATCAGCTGTATAATATGGATCTGAATCAGTTTATGGAAATCCATCTGGCGGAAGAAGATACCGATATGACGATTGCTGCGAATGTTGTTCCTCCGGAACTTGCACACGGACTGGGAATCATCAGACAGGACAGCACAGGCAGGGCAGTAGATTTCTATGAAAAACCTCAGAATCTGCACGATGTTGAATCTTTCAAGCTTCCTGACGGAAGATTCCTTGCATCAATGGGGATTTATTTTTTCAAAGCATCAGTGCTTCATGAACTTCTCGAAGATCCTACTCTGACTGACTTCGGAAAAGAAATTATTCCGGATGCACTGAAGACTAAAAAGATCAAAGTATTCACTTACGACGGATACTGGGAAGATATTGGAACGATTAAATCATTCTTTAATGCAAATTTAATGCTGACTGACAATCTCCCCAGATTCAATCTTTATATTGAGGAAACTCCTTTCTACACAAGGGCAAGATCACTTCCGCCTACTAAGGTGAATAAATCAAATCTTTCTCATGTGCTTCTTTCAGAAGGATGCATCATTAATGATTCCACAATCACAAGAGCTGTGATCGGAGTCAGACAGGTCATCAACCCTGGATGCAATATAGAGAATTCACTTGTGATGGGAGCAGATTCGTACGGGACTTTTGACAAGAGAGGAATGGGAATTCCTGTGGGAGTCGGAAGGAACTGTGAAATCAGAAATTCAATCCTCGACAAGGACTGTTACATCGGCGAAAATGTAAAACTTCTGAACAAGCAGAATCTTCAGGAGTATGAAGATGAATATCTGAGAATCGTAGATGGAATTATCGTAGTGCCGCGAAGAAGCGTCGTACCGAACGGTTATGAGATCTGATAAGAATAGAGAATCAGGCAGTAAAATGTCTGATTCTTTTTTTGTACCGAAAAAGCTTTCACTGAACGGATTTTTTCAACTGGCAATACTCACTTCCCTCCTGACAGCTCTTTCTCTGAACGCAGAAACAAAAAACCATTCTGCCTTTCTGGGATACAATTTAATTAATCTTCCGACGACAAAACAGCTGGAAGCGGAAGCACTTGAATTCAGGGTTCTGCACAGATTTGGAAATGCAAAAAACAGTCTGTACGATTTTGGAGGACTCAGCAATGGAGCCAACACTCAGATTTCACTCGATTACGGAATAACAAAAAGAATAACTGTGGGCTTTTCGAGAACAAATCTTTACAGAACTTATGAACTCAAATCTAAGTTGATGATTCTTGAGCAGTCAGAGTCCATACCTGTCGCAGTCAGTCTGTATTTTGCAGCAGGTCAGGAAACTCAAAAGAAAACTGTCAGTTATTCACCCATAGTTCCCGCCTCATCTGTACCGAGTTCAGGGATTACTGCACTCGATCAGAAAATTCAGACAGATTACAACACCTATTCGGAAGATGTTACCTGGAAGCAGAAAAGTTATCTGGCTTCTGTTCTGATATCCAGAAAATTTAATGATTTTTTCTCTCTGCAGCTCACACCGATGTACGTTCACAGAAATTTCACAAAATCAGGTCTTGGAAATGACAGAGTCGGAATTGGAATCGGAGGAAGAATTCGAATAACCAAACGAATCAATCTGACCTTTGAAGGAATCGGACTTCCAAAAAGAGATTACAAAGCAGATGATTATACTGATGCAGATAAACTGACAATTTACAATACTCAGCAGCCGTCTGCAGATGAGATTAATTCTAAGTTTCAGTCTTCTCCATCGTCATTTGGGAGAGACTTTGCCGGATATTATTTCTCCAATGTAATAGCAGACAAACCGGTAGAAAGAAATTTCACCCCTGCAGGAATCGGACTCGATATGGAAACAAGCGGACATGTATTTTCTATATTCATTTCCAACAACAGAACTCTTGCACAGACTCAGCTTCTTCGCGGAGCTGATTATGACTGGAATAAGAGAGATTTCAATATAGGTTTCAATATCAGCAGGCTTTTCTGGTCTGATGAAGAGGTTCAGTGATGAAGATGAGAATTCTATTAATCATGATATCTGCATTGTTTTTGACAGGATGCAGTTCAGAGTCGACTGACGACGTGAGAAAAAGATACTGGACTCTTGTTTTTCTGTTAAATCAAAAAACAGCTTCAAGTGCTCCAGTTTCCTGTTCGGGAAATGTCACCTACTCCACAATCTCTTCCAATTCAGTTTTTTTCAATTGCAGGAGCTGTCATTCAGGCGGTGCTCCAAGCGGAGGTTATGATATTTCTACATATTCCGGAATGAAAACGAGGGTCTCCTCTTCTCCTGAAACAAGTCTGCTGTATCAGAAAATCTCGGCCGGAACAATGGCAGTCAATTCGAGTTCAGCATTCAATCAGCTTGTTTACTGCTGGATAAAAAATGGGGCAGTTCAATAGAGTCGGAGTGACAGGATTTGAACCTGCGACCACTTGCCCCCCAGACAAGTGCGCTACCACTGCGCTACACCCCGTAGATTCCAAAAAAAAGGAACAGGCGATGAGATCAAGTGCTTTTACGCACAAAATGCGGTATCTTTAGATTCAAAAAAACATTGACACCCGATTAAAAGACCCCCATTCTCAAACATATGATTACTCTATTTATTCCAGAAACAGTCATTCCTATAGATGATTCCAAGTTTCGGGAAATCTGTGTGCGAAACCCGGAAAACAGAGTCGAAAGAACCAAGATGGGAGAAATTATCATTATGGCCCCGACAGGCGGAGAAACTGGAAACTGGAATGCAGAATTGACTGGAATTTTTAGAAACTGGAATAAAAAGCACAAGCTTGGCAGAATCTTTGATTCTTCCACTGCTTTTCGCCTTCCCAGTTCTGCGATACGTTCTCCTGATGCAGCCTTCATTTCCAATCTCAAATGGGACACTTTGACTCCAAAGGAAAAATCTGAATTTCCCCCCATCTGTCCTGATTTCGTGGCAGAGATTCGTTCCAAGTCGGATTCATTAAAAGATCTGCAGAACAAGATGAAAGAATGGATCGAGAACGGATGCCGTCTTGCTTGGCTTCTCGACATTTCCGAAAGGAAAGTATATGTTTATCGCTCAGAGAAAGAGATGGAAATACTGGAGGAAGAAAATATACTATTGAATGGCGAAACCATTCTTCCCGGACTCGAATTCTATTTTCACGAGCTGTATATATAGGTAATATAATGAAGAAAGGATCTCGTACGAAGATGTTTTACTTTTGGCTTATACCTGTTTCTTTTCTATTTGTTTACTGCAAAGTCACCTGCAGCATTGAACGACCAAGTATCAGAAATCCTGATGGAATAGAAAGGCACGGATGCGGAAATCCGGAAGAAACAACAAGATTGCTTGCCTTGGCAATGTCACTGACGACAGCAAAAATAAAAATCAAAGCACCTGCAATTTCCGGAAGCTTGAATATTCAGATTCAATCCAAAAATCTGACTCTTTCCTCAGAAACACTTTCTGAAGGCTTTACCATTGAACTCAAAAAAGATCGGTATAAGATTTCAAATACAAATTCTATTTTGTTTCAGAAAGATGATTTTGATTTTTCAGGACAGATTGTTGATGGAGTCTTAATCCGAAAAGAAGGCAAGATTCAACCGTCTGGCTGTTATACTTTTGATGGAGTGAGAGGTGAAATTATTACTGAAAACTGTTTACTGTTCAACTGAAGTAAACAGCTTTACGTTTTTTACAAAATACCCGGCGTATGGAACGCCAGGATGTATATATTTTTAATTTGTCTTGAAAAGACTGATTCTGGCTTTTGCTTTCTGAATTTCGATGTCTCTGTTTTGATCTTTCGAATTCATCAGCTGTGTCAGCTCAAATTTGACCTTATCCAGATTGATAGATTCTTTTGTGTCTCCACCCTTTGTAAGGACATTGACTACATTGGAATTGATCTGAACAAAGCCGCCTTCCACAACCATCTTGTTTGTTTTGCCGCCGGATTCAATTTCCAAAACACCGATACCCAGCTCTGATACAAGAGCTGCGTGATTCAGCAATACTCCAAAGTATCCGTCTACTCCAGGAATCTTCAGAGCATCACCCTCTCCTGTATAAAGAATCTTTTCAGGAGAGATAACGTTGATTGTAAGGTTTTTAGCTGACATATCAGGTCTTCAGTTTCTTAGCTTTTTCCACTGCTTCTTCGATAGCACCCACCATATAAAATGCCTGCTCAGGAAGATGATCGTAATTTCCGGAAATCACTTCTTTAAAAGAACGGACTGTATCCGCAAGCTTCACATATTTTCCAGAAATACCTGTAAATACTTCTGCTACGTGGAATGGCTGTGAAAGGAATTTTTCAATCTTTCTTGCTCTTGCCACTAGAACCTTGTCGTCTTCTGAAAGTTCATCCATACCCAAAATTGCAATGATATCCTGAAGATCCTTATATCTCTGAAGAATTCTCTGAACCTCTCTGGCTACTGAATAATGCTCTTCGCCGAGAACTTCTGCATTCAATACTCTAGATGTAGAATCCAATGGATCCACAGCAGGATAAATCCCTTTTTCAGAAATAGATCGAGAAAGAACCGTAGTTGCATCCAAGTGAGTAAAAGCAGTCGCAGGAGCAGGATCAGTCAAGTCATCCGCAGGAACATAAATCGCCTGGACTGAAGTGATCGAACCTTTCTGAGTAGATGTAATCCTTTCCTGAAGGTTACCCATTTCAGTAGACAGTGTAGGCTGATATCCCACAGCGGAA
Organism: Spirochaetota bacterium; assembly: GCA_052033835.1. GTDB lineage: Bacteria > Spirochaetota > Leptospiria > Leptospirales > Leptospiraceae > DAORDI01. The sequence continues at coordinate 1,812 of JBPOJG010000286.1, read as the reverse complement.
GGCATACGACCAAGAAGAGCGGATACCTCAGAACCTGCCTGAGAGAAACGGAATATATTGTCTACGAAAAGAAGAACGTCTGTGCTAGCAGAATCACGGAAATATTCAGCCATTGTAAGAGCGGAGAGAGCCACACGAAGACGGGCTCCAGGGGGCTCATTCATCTGACCGTAAACAAGAACTGTCTTGTCAATAACCCCGGATTCTTTCATTTCTCTCCAGAGGTCATTTCCTTCTCTTGTTCTTTCACCAACACCTGCAAACACGGAAAATCCACCATGCTGCTTTGCGATATTGTTGATCAGTTCCATAATGACGACAGTTTTACCTACCCCGGCACCACCGAACAGACCGACTTTTCCACCCTTGATATAAGGAGCGAGAAGATCGACTACCTTGATCCCAGTTTCAAAAATTTCTGTTCTTGGCTGCAGATCTTCATATTTTGGAGGATTTGCATGAATACTTCTTTTTTCTTTAGAAACTACAGGACCTGCTTCATCTACCGGCTGACCTAAAACGTTAAAAATTCTGCCTAAAGTGGTCTCGCCTACTGGAACCATAATGGATTCGCCAGTATCTCTGACTTCCTGACCGCGAACCAGTCCATCTGTAGAAGACAATGCAATTGCACGGACAGTATTGTCTCCTAAATGCTGCTGCACTTCAGCTACGAGTACTGAATTCTTTCCATCTTTCTGAACATCAATTTCCAGAGCATGGAAAATCTCAGGAAGTTTTACTTCAAAAGAAATATCCAGTACCGATCCAATTACCTGCTTGATTTTGCCCTTGTTCATCTTTACTCCTAAATTATTTCAAAGAATCTGCCCCAGCTACGATTTCAGAAATCTCCTGGGTAATTTTGGCCTGTCTGACCCTGTTGTATCCTCTTGTAAGAATCTTAATCATTTCACCCGCAGCATCTGTAGCGGATTTCATTGCGATTCTTCTGGCAATCTGTTCTGAACATACAGCCTGCAAAACAGCCTTATAAAAAGCCATATTGACTACCATCGGAATGAGTGATTCCAGAATCCTTTCAGGACTTGGTTCATAAAGAACCATATCATTTGAAGGAACTGTCCCTTCTTTCGGTTCAAGAGGAAGAACCTGAGTTACCTCAGGTTTCTGTGATGCCGAAGAGATATATACTGTAGATACAATCTCCACTAAATCCACTTTTCCGGATGAAAACATATCCTTGAAAAGATTAGCGAAATATTCAGCTTCTGCATAACCGACTTTATCATCAATATTTGTATAAGAAGCGGCCATAGGCTCTTTCAAATACTTGAAGTATGAAATTCCCTTTTTCCCAATTACATGCAGGTCATAAGCGATTCCATTTCTCTTGTATTCCAGAATTCTTGCTCTGGTCATTTTCAGTATATTACCGTTATAACCGCCGCAGAGACCTCTGTTTGCTGTGATCACCAAAATGGCAACTTTCTTGACTGCCTCAGGTTTTCTGAGGAGCGGACTTTCCAGCTTTCCAGAAAGATTGGAAAGAGAGCCCATCAGCTCAGCAATTTTATCCGCAAATGGTTTGGAGGCATTCACCTTATTGCTCATTTTCTTAGCCTTAGATGTAGCCACCATTTCCATTGTACGAGTAATTTTTCTCGTATTTTTTACGGACTGGATCCTTTTTTTAATCTCTCTTGGTGTAGCCAATTTATTGCTCCAGCCTTATTTTTTCAGGAACGCTTCTGCTACTGACTTGACTGTATTGTAGAGAGCTTCCTCATCTTTAATTACTTTTTCAGTCTTGATCGAGAGCAGAAGATCCGCTTCCTTAGAATGAAAATG
>JBPOJG010000030.1:0-19252 GCA_052033835.1 Spirochaetota bacterium | reverse complement strand
GTCGAACGGGGAAGTCTTCTTAAAAAGAAAAAAACTGTCAGGTGCTGAAAAAACTGTCTTTAATTGGGGAAAACCATGATAAAAAAATATATTTTAATTTTAGTGTCTCTGTTTGCGGCCGTGCTTTGCGGTCCGCCGAAACCCGGTCAGGCGGATAAAAACGCCGGCCAGGAAGAAAAGGAAATTCCAATGAGAGACATTTCTGAAGTCATACGTGATCTGGATTCGGCAGAATGGTCTGTCCGTTCTCAGGCTGCAGTGGAAGCCGGGAGCAGAGGACTGAAAGATGCCCTTCCTAAGCTCCGAAAACTGTTTTCCGAGGACAAAAATCCGGCAGTCCGGGGAAGTTCTGCCTTAGCCTTGGCTGACCTGAAGGATAATGAATCAGTTCCTGCCATTCTGAAATATATGAAGGATCAGCCGGAAGACAGTCCGGAAGTATATATTGAGGTTCTGAAAAGGATGGGAAACAGACAGGCCGGAAAAGCCCTGATTCCCTATCTGAATTCAGAATTGGATGTGACTAGACTATTGGCAGTGGATGCACTTGCGACCTTGGAAACAAAAGAGGCCGGTGCCGAAATCCTGAAAATGGCTGAGAAAAACAGAAGTGTGGAAAAGCATAAAACATTTGCAATGGCTCTCGGAAAACTGGGAATCAAAGAAGCAGAGAACTACCTGATTGGTCTTGCCGAAAAAACTGAGCCCTCCCCTACCTTGGCCGCTTCCATTCTGGCACTCGGAAGAATCAAAAGCCGAAAAGCGGTGACTGTACTTTCAGGTTTCATCGGAAAACCCTTCGACAAAGGAAGGGAAAACGCAGCGGAGGCCCTGATTATGATTCAGGACAGGTCGTGTCTGCCTATGGTCTATCCTTATTTATTAAATCATGATAAAGAAATAAGATATATTGCAGCAAGGACAGTTGCTGAAATTCCTGATCCTGCTTCTGCAGACAGGGCGCTGGAAATACTTTCCGGAAAAGACCCAGTTCTTTTCGGGGCTGCCGCATATACGGCAGGAAGACTGAAAGCAGAAAAGACTAGAAAGAAAATTGAAGAGATCCTTTCCAAAAAAGATGTTCCTGAAAGAGAAGTGATTGCGCAGAGCCTGGGCTGGATCGGGAATAAGGAGAGTATTCCTGTTCTTGTTTCTGTTCTGCAGGAAACAGGCGGAGAAGGAAGATACGGCGCGGCCTGGTCGCTTGGAATTATGGAAGCCAAAGAGGCATTTGAAGATCTGAAAAAAGCCGCATCATCAAATGACGGAAGACTGGCATCGATTGCACTGGAAAGTCTGGGAATGCTCAAAATGGAAGAAAGTCTTGACTTTCTGGAAAAAAATGCAAAAAGCAGCAAGGGGCTTGCACTGTTTTCCATCGGTTCCATTTCCAATATCCCAGGAGAAAGGGCAAGAAAAGTTCTGGAAGAGTTTGCCAAAAGTAATGAATTGAATTATTTTCAGCCTGCAATTGAAGCACTTGGAAAAAGGAAAGAAAAAGAGTCTGTCCCTTTTCTGATTTCCATCCTGAAAGACAAGGACTCTTCCGGCAAACTGAAGATGACTGTCGCCGCCCTGACTTCCATTACAGGAGACAAGTTCAGAAGTTCCACAGAGTGGATCAACAAATACGGTAATTAAGATTTCATGATAAAAAACTCTGCCAGAAGCAGATTTCTTCTGGCCATCTGCAGCATTTCGGCAGTGCTCTTTCTGTTTTTTCTGGAATTCAGAAATATGAAAAAGCAGTTCCGTGAAAGAAATTCTGACCTCTGCAGTTCAGTTCAGAAGGAAATTGACCGCACTCTGTCTGAAATTGAACTGATGCTCTTTGATATCAATTTCATCATCAGCGGTTCTGCTGAATCCGGACAGAGATTTTCTCCAAAGATAACAGAAATCCTCCTGAAAAAAAAAGCGGAACATCCTTTCATTATGGATATACTGGTAATGGACGGAGAAAAGGAAATCATTCAGTGGACTGGAAACGGAAGAGTACCTTATGTAAAAGACAGGGACTTTGCTGCATTTCATACAAAGGGAGAGTCATCAGTCCTTTTCATTGGAGAACCCAAACTGTCCAGAGTCCATACTGGGAAATGGTTTTTTGGGATCAGTTATGCATTTTTGGATAAATCCGGAAATATTGTACGGATCATTGCAGGTCTTGTTGATCTGGAACATATCGGGTCAAGGCTTGATCGGCTGAAAAAAGAAAAGACTCAAATTGTCAGAGCAGTTTCCGCCAAGGGACTGCTGATTTCCACTGCATCCGAAATCAATGAAAAATCAGGAGACCATTTCTATGAACCTCTCGAGACAGGGGTTCATGAAACAGTATTTGAGCTCAAAGAAACAAGGAAATCTGTTCAAGGGACAATGTTTTCGGTCGTATCGGAAAAACTTCCCTTGAGTTTTTTTATAATCAGATTTTTTATATTTTTTTTGATTTTAGTTGTTTTATTTTATCTGTTTTCTTTACTTTCTGTCAGTTCTTAGAGAATGCCCTTCAAAGGAAGAATATGGACTTCTTCCGGAACTGCTGAACCTGGAATTTCAGAAAATGATGCAAGATACGTTCCGAAATCTTCAGGAGAAATCATATCTTTTCTGTCAAATCCTTCCCTGTTCTCCCAGATAGAGGTGTACACCGCACCAGGATAAACCGTACTGATTCTTATCCTGTGCTTTTTCCATTCTTCTCTAAGGGCCTTGGCAAGCCCCGCCACTGCATGTTTGGATGCGCAGTATGCTGCTGATTCCGGAAATCCCAAATATCCTGCAGTCGAGGAAAGAACAGTGACAAGAGGATTTTCTGCCTTTAAGAGAAGGGAAAAGGCAGACTGCAGTGCAAGAAAAGGGCCTTTTACATTCAGTGCAAAATGTTCATCCCACTCGAGATCGGTAATATCCTGAAATTTCCCGAATACACCGTTCCCGGAACAGATATACATAAGATCAAGCTTAGGAAACTCAGACGCAATATTTTCAAATACATTGCTTACTTCTTCCTTTTTCAGGAGATCACATCTGTAATTTTTCCCTCTTTCTATAGGATAATGAAGTTCCTCCCCTCTTCTGGAAATTCCTATCGGAAAAATGTTTTCTTTCTCGAGCAGTTTCTGAAGCAGGGAGCAGCCTATGCCTGAACCCGCTCCGACCACAAGACAGTACTTCATTTCCAAATCAGATAATCCTGAGTTTTCTGAATGAAGATGGTCTTGATAAGAAAAAGGATTAATATCAGTGTACACATATAAAGGTACGGTTTAGTATTTGATTCCTCGTCTTCCTGCTGAAGAAATATCATCATAGGAATTGACACTGTGAACATTCTGGATATGTTTTCATATACTGACCAGAAATGATAGAAACTGGCAGAAGCGATCATAAGAAAGTCCAGTCCAAGCCCAAGGCGAAATACCCAGCCTCTGCGGACGTTTCCGGTAAAAATGACGTACACGCCCGTGACAAGAAGTGCAAACAGAGGCAGTCTGGAAAGAAGTCTTGCTGTTTCCTTCAGATTTGAAAGTGAGAAATTCTGCGAAAGCTGGCTTCCATACTGAATTATCCCGTCGAAGAAAGTTACAAAGTCTGCAAGTCTCGATGCTGACCAGTTTGGAAATGTAGCTCTTAGATAAAGATGCCACGCAGCCGGAATAATGAGAACAGAGGCAGTCAGAGCTGTTCTTTTCCAGTCCTTTCTGTGAAGTGCATCCAGCCCCAGAGGAAAATACAGAAACAGTGACGGTTCTTTTGTCAGAATGGAAAGAGAAGCTGTAAGAATGAAAGGGATCTGTCTTCCATTGACGAAAAAATAATATGCTATAATGACAAGAGATGTCATAACTGAATCACTTACAAGAACAGAATAACTTCCAAGCGAAAATGGAGAAAGCACATAAAACCAGGACAGAAATCTGTGTTTTTCATCCAGCATGCTTCTGAGTGCAAGAACAGACAGAACGAAAAGGGATATATTCCAGAAATACATTCCGAAAACAGCCGCTTTTTTTCCTGCAAATCCAAACAGACCTATCAGAAAAGGATAACCTATTCTGGGAGCTCTGTAACTTTCATCAAATCCCTTCGGCCAGTCCCAGGAAAGCTCGCTGATTGTTCTGGAGTAAAAATAGAATATCTGACCGTCATAACCTGCTCCCAGATCACCTGCACTGCCCCTTTCGACAATTGAATTCTCCGGCATTCTGGATGCATTTTTTACAGCAAACTCAGCGCCGAAATGAATCATTGAAGCAGGATTCCATTCGTATTTTTTCCATACGGAAAAAGTGACCGCAGCATACAGAACTAAAAATGCCAGAAATGGGAAATATTTATTTTTCATTATAAACGTCCATCAGGATTTTTGCATATTCTTCTGTCATCTCAGCAGCCCCTACCGCAGTCAGATGATGTGTATCCCAGAACCGTCTCAGATCCTTGATAAAATCTTTTCTGTCAGTAAAATAAACGCCTTTGACGGCAGTCAGACTTTTCATATAATCCAGATAACCTTGGTACCATTTCCCGTCTTTGTATATTTTGAGTTCGTCCGGACTTTCAGGATTATTGATTATAATGAATTTTATCCCTGCCCTGCTCAAAGCTTCCGCCGATTTTTTCAGATATCCCCATTCCGAATGAGGAACAAATCTGTCGTCTGCAAGATGAGTTTTTACCTTGTGTATATGAATATGCCTTCCCAGTTCAAACCTTGTCATCTGATCTTTGAAAAGTCTGCTGTAATAATCAGCTTCATATTCCTTTACTGTCATATCTCTGATCACAGTGTCTTCGAGAGATTCTGTTCTTCTGTATGCAATATTTTCTTCCAGCTTTGATTTGCAGAAATTCTGCGAGAGTCTGATTCCGTAAAATTCTTCCCTTGCATAACTTTTAGGATCGATCACTCTTGAGGAAACAGTTTTATCGGAAATAAAATGCAGATTTTCTTTTCCGTTTCTGATCGGAATATTCAGATCTGTCCATCCGGATTTTTCATACTTTCTGCTTAAGAGTTCTTTTCCGTCTGCGTCTTTGACTGTGAGAACTGTTCCGGGTAAAGGAATGAATATGCTGTCATCGAGAACTCCAGTATCCGCCTCGCATTCAATATGAAACTCCTTAGGTGTCCATCCTTTCCTCCAGATGCCTTCCTTAGGAGCAGTGCCCGTATAGTTATGATAACTTCTTGCCTTTCTGAAATGCCTGTCATAATATGCAGTCAGCGGATCCAGAAAATAGATTCTGACTCTGTTGACTGACAGAATGGTTTTTGTAAGAAGTGAGAAAATTTCCTGTCTTCCTAAAAACGGAAAATGATCCTTCAGAAACTCATAGGGATAAAAAATTTTTACTGGATAAGTATCCTTCTTGTCTGTGATCTTTCTTTTTTCATCGTAATCAATTCTGTCTTCATCCCCTGCCCCAGCCGGTTTATCCGGGTTGTTCAGAAAACTCTGAATGCCCTGCAGATTGAAATGAAAATAGTCGAGCTGAAAGTCTCCTGTATTCAGAAGATACATTACAGTCTTCGGTTTTTTTGAGATAATGTCTTCCGTGTAATAATAAAAATCAGAAGGATTCATTGCGACATGAGAATAAAAATGGAGACTCGGATTTTTCATCCCGGAGGATTTGAGTTTCTTTTGAATCTCATCCGGAAATGCAGAATAGAGAGCCACTGAACTTCCAGAAATCAGTATTCCGTTTTCATCTGAGGAAAATGTCTTTAAATTTTTTCTGCTGTGTTCGAAATTGTACCACGGCGAAGTATCCCATTCCATTTCATTAGCAAAGAGTAAATACAGCTTTTCAAATAATATGTAATCGAGCAGTCTGACAGTTGCGAGAAACAAAACAACGACTGCAAGTATTTTTAATTTCAGAGAATGCATGATTCAATCTATAAATAAAATCTTAAGGCAAACTGTAAAGCTATTTCTTCTGCTTTCCATCTCACTTCAGGCAGCGCCTAATTTGGAAGAAATCTCAAAGCCTTTGCTCCGAGTTTTTCCGGCCTACAGAATGGAAGAATGCGAATGGGCAATACGAATGGATGTGTGCTGGGTCTGTATTCGGAAAAAGGAAAGGTATGCGCAGAAAATCTATTTTCTGAAGGAAGGCGGAACATACAGAGAACATGGATGTTATACTGATAAAAATGGTTTTTCAGTTCTTCCGAAGTAGCTTTTCAGTATTGACTCGCATTTCGAAAGAATAAAACTGGATGTGAAATGTCTTTTTGCAGGCGTGGGCTTTAGAGAATGAAAATCATAGCCGAAATAAAATCTGAAATCCTGAACAGAATTCGGGAAAATGAGAATCTGTTTCTTTCTCTTGAGGATGAATTTACGGATGGATACTGGATTTTCGATCCGGAAAATAAAGACACTTACTTTAATGCCAGATTCTGCAGAATCCTTGGTCACTCTGATACACAGCCAAATTTGAACAAAATTCTATCTTCAATTGAACTTAAGAAACTCGAAGAGTTCATTCAGAAAGCAGTTCCCACCGATGAAAGCAGTAAAAATATTCATCAGATTCGTTACATTCATTTTTCAGGATACCCCATTCCCTTCCAGATCAGCATTGTCCCTCTTCCTGAAATCAAGGAAAGAAAACTTGTACTTCTTGCAAATCAGGAGATTATATCAGGCAAATCCTCTGCTGATAAAAACAGAATGTCAGCAATGGTGGAAAAAATTCCTGAAACAGTCAATTCCGTTTTCTGGGTCAGAAACGGAGAGCGTTTTTTATATGTCAGTCCTTTTTATGAAAGTATGTGGGGACGTCCTAGAGATAAACTGTATGAAAGTTTTCAGGATTTCATTGAGTCCATTCACTCAGATGACAGACAGTCTGCACTCGACAAAATCAGATCATCCATTGTCCACCCGGAAAGATATACAATAGAATTCAGAATAAAAAAACCTGACGGTCAGATCAGATGGGTGTCAGTCAGATCATTTCCTGTATTCAATGAAGAAGGCGATTTGGAATATTATATCGGTACTGCAGATGATACTACTTCCATCAGACAGTTTGAAAAAGAAATTGAACTGGCAAGAAAAAAAGCAGAACAGGAAAGCAGATCCAAGTCCATTTTTCTGGCAAATCTCAGTCATGAGATCAGAACTCCTCTGAACGCAATTTTGGGATTCAGTGAGGTTCTTCAGAATGAGATCGAAGATGAAAAACATCAGGAGTATCTGGATTCAATTACTCGAAGCGGAAAAAATCTTCTGTCTCTGATCAATGAAATCTTCGATCTTTCAAAAATTGAAGCAGGCCGTCTGGACATAAAAAATGAGAAGGTGAATATTCATGGAGTCATTCAGAATATGAACCGAATTTTTGCTCATCAGCTGAAAGGCAAGGGGCTTGAATTCAGAACAGATGTCAGCGGCAGCTTTCCTGAAACGATACTCTTTGATGAAAACAAACTGAATCAGATTCTTCTGAATCTCGTCGGAAATGCAATCAAGTTTACAAATATAGGATTTGTAAAATGCAGTGCCGATGTGCTCAGACGAAATGGAGATTATATTGATTTTGCCGTTCAGATTATGGATACGGGTATAGGTATGTCGCAGACAATGCAGAACCAGGTATTCTCTGAATCCTCATTTCATTCTGATTCTCTGGAATACGGAAGAGCAGGACTTGGACTGTCTATCTGCATCAAACTGACAAAACTCCTTGGCGGAAGCATTCGGCTGGTCAGCACGGAAGGAACAGGGAGCACTTTCATCCTGGAATTCAGAAATGTAAGAATACTCAGTTCCGATTTTGCAAAATCGGGACAGTCAGACTACACTGGAGTCAGAATCATCAGATCCGAGATTCTTGTCGTCGACGATACTGCTCTGAACATTGAACTCATTAAGCAGTTTCTGAAAAAGAATGACGTAAAGGTTCATTCAGCTTCCTCCGGAGAGGAGGCAATTTCACTTTTGGAAAGTCTGCACCCGCATCTGATTATTATGGACTTGAAAATGTCTGGGCTCGACGGATTCGAAACAACCAGGATAATAAAGGCTAACCCGGCTACTCAGAATATCCCAGTCCTCTGCTACACTGCGTCTATGATGAATACGGGAAATCTGGATAAGTACAAAATTTTTAATGATTTTCTCGGAAAACCTCTGATCAGAGCAGACCTGCTCCGTGCACTCTGCCGATTTCTGCCTTTCGAAAAGGTCTGAGATTTTACCTGTCCAGCTCCGCCATCTTGTTTCCGATATCGGCATCATTATAAATTACAGAATTTTTATCAACTTTAGAATATAATTTCATTGCCTTTTTCTTTGAGGTTTTTGCTTCTTCGAGCATTGAGTTTCGAATGGCAAGTCTGAAAATTGTAAAATAGACCTCGCCTGAAAATGCGGGATGAAGCACTTCTGCATACTGCTCAATTTTATCTGAAAGAAAACGGATCAGGAATTTCTGCAGATGTTCATCCTGGCTGACTGTTGCATTGAGCTGACTGAACAGAGTGAATACTCTTTTCTCTTCAAAAAAGGGAAAGGAGGAGTAAAGTTCCAGTGAAGGAAAAAAACTCTTGGTAAATGAACTCATATTGCCGAGCATCAGAGCTGCATGAGTATAACTCAGTGCTGCAGGCGGAAAAAACGGATTGATGGAGATCGACTTTCTGAAATACTTCCTGCTTTTTTCATACTGTCCTTCTTCAAACAGAGCTTCCCCTTTTTCATAATAACTCAGATAATCGCCCTTGTTCATCCAGAAATCAGCACCGTACCGTCTGCTTTTTTCCATGTACCATTTCAGTGAAGCATAGGCCATATGATGCGAAAAATCGTGCTTGTGATTTTTGAAACTTTTGAATGCCGTATCCGTTTTTTTTGAAAACAGTTTGGCCTTTTCTGAAAGATACTGCTTTATTTTCTTCTCAGCATCTCCCGTGTCTCCGGCAAGAAACAGAACTTTCAGTTTTGATACATTCTCTGAATTCTTTTCATCAGGTGTAATGTTTCCTCCGGATACATTGGCAGAATACGGGAACAGATCCGGATTTCGGACAGCAGTAAGAAGGGCCTGACTTGCTCCCTGCGAATATCCGATGAGAAGAGTTTCCGGCATCAGGTTGTACATACTTCTGATCTTATGCACTGTGCCGAGAATATAGGATTCACTTTCGGAATAACCCCACTTGCGGGCATTCCGTTCAGGATCAGGAATGTTTCCGTCAATGCAGAGCAGAATCATATTCATATATCTGGTATAATTAGAAAGCACACCAGCCATTTCAGCACTGTTCCCGCGAAGCCCGTGAAGACATACAACCAGAATATATTTCCTGGAAGAATCAAACCCAACCGGCTCAACTACAGTATAACTGTATTTCCTGTCCTCTGCAGTCCGAAGAGGTTTCTGCTGAGCCTTGAGTGATGCTGCAAGAAATGCAAATATAATGAAAACCTGAATAAATTTCATCCGATATCCGACACTGATGATTTTACTGAACAGGGATTTCCGATCTGAATACAACATCTTCAAAAAATCCAGTCCCCCGGTTTCCCTTTATCCCCAGTATTTTTTTTCTGATCTGAGATTCTGTCATTCCGTATTTTTTAACAAGAGTCTTATTTAGGCTGATCTGCCCCACTGTCATAAAACTTGCAAGAGATTCTTTTTCTTCCGGAGGAAGAAGACTGTTCAATTCTGAAAACACCTTATTCACAGTCAGTCTCTGTCCTCCTGAAACCTCAGGCAGAGGCGCGCATCCGTGATCGGCGGTAATCATTAAAATATATTTATCTCCGAAATTCTGATCGAGATATTCCTTAATCTGTCCGATCTGCGAATCTATTTCACTGAATGTCTCTTTTGCTTCAATGGACTCCCATCCGAACCCATGACCGACCGCATCACCTGCTTTCAGTGTAATGTATGCCAGATCCGTTTCATTGTCCTTGTTCTTGCCCTTGTCTACAATCACTTGCTGAATGACTTTCCGGAAAAGTTCTCCTTCCAGTTTAGCTTCTGCAGGAGTCGCCATTACTGTGCTCCAGTGTTTTTTCAAATCCTCGACTTTAGTTCCAGTATGACCTTTCCATCCGTCAGGATAACTTTTCATATGAGTCTCATACGGAAGAAAATCCTTTGCTGCAGCCGGAAGCTGATAGTATCTTGTATCCGTAGTCCATTTTCCGTCTTTCTTGTCGAGCCAGTAGACAAAGTCCTTGTCCGGGTTGACTGAGCTGTTCTTCAGACGAAATGCTCCGTGCCCAGCCATCCCGATAGAAGCCCTGAGAGCATAACACTGACTGATCACCTCAGGCCCGTTCCCGTTTTCACTGTCGAGCACATCTGCAAAACTTTCTGTGTGCAGTTCATCCGGATTCACTTCAGTTTCATTCAGTGCATAAATTTCATTTGAATGCACAGCTCCATCTTTCATATGAAAGAATGTATTTCCTACAACTGTACTTTTGGCAGGATAGGACCCTGTTCCGATTGCCATATGACCGACTGCAGTATGTGCGTCAAGGTGACCGACGTGGGCATTCGGAAAATAAGCAGAAGACTCTTTGATCTTTTCAATATTTTTAGGTATTCCCGGATGTGCTTTGTATACCTGCTGTCCGCCCTGATCGATGACTACTGTCACAATGATTTCCGGCTTCTCCGGAGAACTGTGCATTTTCAGTATATGACTTAAAGCAGGTACCTCCACCCCATTGGGATTTCTGACCCCTGTGATTTTTGCAAGTGTAGGGACAATGTTCTGCTGATGAATCAGATCCTGGTAGATTCCTTTTTGAATCCATCTCGGCCCGTAAAATATGACAGGGATATTTGTATCATATTCGTAAAATGTAGAATGAGAAGTCTTCGCAACATTCATTGTGATGATATCATCTTTTTCTCTGTATTTCACTGCAGGATCATTTTTCAGCATTTCCAGATTTCTGCCGTAATTTTTCAGATGACGGATGAGATCGGATTTCAGAAAATTGGAATCATCTCTCAGCTCCACCCACTCCGATTCCATGATATTGAATTTTTTTGGGATAAGAAATATATCAACATCACTTCTGAGGGAATTTTGGAAAAGTTTTGTTCTGCTTTTCTGGGCACAGAAAGAAAAACTGAGAGTGACTGCAATAATAAGTGATAAAGTTTTTTTCATAAAGATACTCCGTTCAGACAGAACCGATGATTTCTATTTCATCCGATTCCCAGATTTTAACAAGTTTAGTAGAATTCTCTGCAGCTGCCTGAAGCATTGCTTTGGCGACAGTTGCCGCCTGAATAGGTCTGTATTTTGCGAGAAATCCGATAAATGCAAATGAAAAGAGTCCGGAAAAAAATTCAGCTGCTTTTTCTCCCGATCTTTCCTCATTTCTGTTTCCCAGAAGAAGTGAGGGCCGGAAAATTCCGAGAAACTTGAACCCGATTTTCTTCAGTTCCTCTTCAGTGTCCCCCTTGACCCGATTGTAAAAAATGAATGAATCGGGATCTGCGCCTAAAGCGGTCACGACCAGAAATTTTTCTGCATTTTTCTGTTTTGCAATACGGGCAGAGTTTATGACAAAGTCGAAATCCACCTTTCTGAAATTTTCTTCACTGCCTGCTTTCTTTATTGTTGTGCCCAAGGCACAGAGAACTGCATCTGCCTCAAATCCGGAAGAAACCGACTGAATGTCTGAATAATCTGTAATGTATTCCTTCAGTTTAGGATGAGTAATTCCTGCAGATTTTCTGACAAAGATGGAAACAGAATCAAAAAAAGGATCTTCGAGTGACTGTCTGAGTATTTCTTTTCCAACAAGGCCTGTTGCGCCCAAAATTGCAATTTTCATTGGATTATACTTTTAAAATTCGGCTATTTGTCAATGAAAATCGTTGTAGAGTTTTTTAAACAGAATCTTTTCTAGAAATGCAGGAGCAAACAGCCTTAGCCATTTGACTACAATACCCGATTTGTCCATTGTAACCAGTCTGGAATTCGGATTTTCCATTGCTCTGATCATTTCATCCGCAACTTCTTCAGGAGTTTTTATTTTTCCCTTTGCCTGTTCTTCCTGAAGCTTTTCACCTTTTGCATCCAGACCGGACGTTCTCAGGTTTGTTTTAGTATATGGAGGACAGAATATAATTGAACGTATTCCTTCTTCTGAAAGTTCAATTCTAAGACTCTCAAAAACTGCATGCAGAGCGGACTTTGAAGAGGAATAGGCAGACCGTCCTGGAATTCCATACAGACCGGATACTGTGGAAGTGACCATAATTGCGCCTTTTGCTTTTTTGACAAGGGGGAGCAGGCCGGAGGTCAGATGAATTGTTCCGAAAAAATTCACTTCAAATGTTTTTCTGAATACCTGAATGTTCATCTGATCAAATCTGCCGTGAGTAGTAATCCCTGCATTGTTGAAAAGAAAATCCACACTGTCAGTGATTTTAGCAATTTCTGCAGATGCCTTTTCTACCGAATCAGGAACAGAAAGATCACAGATGACAGAATGAATCTCTGCCTTGTCTGAGGATACTGTGGCAGGATTCCTGTCTACATTTATAATCCTGCATTTTACAGATGAGAGTTTTCTTACCAATGCCTCTCCTATTCCGCTCGATCCGCCTGTGACAACTGCTGTTTTATTCTGCCAATAACTGTCTTTCATAATTTCCCCTTCAATAGGATTGTTGAAAAATTAGTTTTCAACAATCCTAATAATACTTTTTCAAATGAAATTTATCTTTCTGATAATTTCTTGATTTTTTCAACAACTCTAATGTCATACTGAAGAATTCTAATCTTACCTATTCAGCCCGCGTATGTCTGTATCAGGTCATCTTGTGAAGAACTTCTGCACTCACTACTTTTTTAACTTCCGAGAACAGCGTCTTGATTTCCGCCTCAGTGAATTCTTTTGCCGGCTTGAAGGAACTGAATATTGTCTTGGAGTATGAGTCTTTGTGAAACAGTGTAAAACCTGCATCTTCCATCATCTTTCTGACTGTATGTTCTCTGTTCTTGTTTGTGACGACAGTAATCGTATCCAGTTTATTTTTTTTATGATCTACATGGAAATAACAGACAACCTCATCTCCGTCGAGACGGTCAAGCTCTTCTCTGATCTCATCAAAACTGGTTTCAATTCTGGGTCCATCAGGATATTTATAATTGATCATTACTCTTTTGAAGTAGTGAATTCTGTTTCCATTTTCATCCACATCGACACCGTTGATGATCTGTCTTTCGTCAGAAATTTCTTTCATCAAAAACTCTCCCCGTCCTCTTGGATTTTCAAAATCAAATTCTTCGGAGGTGACATCGCCTTTTTTTGCATTCTCTTCAATCTGTGCCAGAGTATATTTTCTGCCTTCCGGCATCCCGTGCTTGAACGATGTCTTGAAATAGGGATTTGGACCCGTATTATTGATTTCCAGTTCGATTTCTGCATATTGACCGTAACCGTGTTCAACGATGTTCTGGATGGCTTCCGTGACAAGAATTCGAATGGAATCCGGATCAAGTCCGAGGATCGGTGCATATTTGCGGATCTGATTTTTAATTTCAAAAAGAGAACCCTTTTTTTCATCCACTCTGGATCTCAATTCGTTTTTCAGAATTTCTTCCCTGTGGAGCACTACTTTGTATGTCAGTCGAGCAACAGTCTGAGGGAGATAGGGAGATTTTGCCACAGCCAGAACCTCATCGTTCAAAACAGTGTTTTCAAATTCCAGCTTCTTGATATACTTCAGAAGTTCTTCCCTTGTCATTTCGTCTGCTGTTTTCATCATTTTTTCTCCCCGAACTTTTCGACTGAAGATGTCTGCTTTCTGTCCACTATGCAGAGACAGTTTTTACTTGGCAATTCCTTTCCTTTTATCTTATTGTCCTCTTGTGAGGCAAGCCCTAATTATTCTGAAGAAAACGAAATTCGAACTCGATGAGGAAAGATATCCTGACAGGGAATTCTATGCAAAAATCACATCTCTTCAGAATAACTGCTATGAAAGAATTTATCGATCTCATCTGCGTCAGCTTGAGAGCAGAAAAATACTGCAGGAAATTTTCGGACACGAGAACTGTGTGTTCAGAGATGAGTTTGACAGGAAGAATCCCTCTGATTATGAATACCTGATTGCCCTTGGAGGTGACAATCATTTTACCTATGTAGCTCATTATGCAAAGGGTACAAAAGTGATTGGATGCAATTCTGATGTGAAGACATCGAGAGGTGTTCTTCTGGGATTCAGTCCTGAGATGCTTCGAAATGCAGTGGAAAATAATTTCCAAGACACGGAAATTATGGAATGGTCGATGATTTACGGAAGACTCGATTATCCGGAAGGAACCTTTATGGAAACGGTCGGATGCGTAAATGAAATCTCCATTCGAAATATGAGTCCTGACCTCACGAGCAGATATCTGATCCGTTACAAGGATTCTCAGGAAGAACAGAAAAGCTCAGGTCTGCTTCTTTATACAGGAGCAGGTTCTACAGGATGGTATTCCTCCTGTCTCGGACTTTCCGGAAATGATCAGCAGAAATTTCCAAAGGATGCTCCTTACTTTGGTGTGTTTGCAAGAGAACTCAGTCACAGAGCCAGACTGAATTTCAAACTGAATGATTTCATTGCGAACGGTTCAATCACAGTCATTTCTGAAATGAACGGAGGAATTTCCATTGATTCTCTTCCGGAAAGAATTTACCATTTCCCGCCGGGCACAATCGGCACATTTCAGTTATCCTCACATAAATTAAAGACAGTCGTTCCAAAACAGGAGAACAATATATGAATTCAGAAGAACTTTTCCAACGATCAAAAAAAGTAAGTCCGGGAGGAGTGCATTCTCCAGTCAGATCATTCAGAAGCGTAGGAGGTACTCCGGTATTCTTTTCCAAGGCAGACGGAGCAGTTCTGACGGACGTGGAAGGGAAAGAATATATTGACTACTGTCTGAGTTTCGGACCTCTGATCCTCGGCCACAGAGACAGGGAAGTGGAAGAAGTGGTCAAGGAAACAGTTTCACTTGCCTGGTCGTTCGGAGCATGTGAACCCTACTCCCTCGAACTTGCAGAATTTATCACATCAGAAATTCCCTGGGCAGAAAAAGTCCGATTTGTATCCTCAGGAACAGAAGCTGTGATGTCAGCACTTCGCGTAGCAAGAGCTGCTGCAGGAAGAGATAAGATTCTGAAATTTGACGGATGTTATCACGGCCATCTGGATTCGCTTTTGGTAAAGTCAGGTTCCGGTCTTGCTGGTGAACCGTCCTCCGACAGTGCAGGGATCAGTATAAGACAGATGCAGGATACTCTTGTCATCCCTCTCAATGACAGAAAGAAACTGGATCAGGTTTTCACTGAACACGGTAAAGAAATTGCTGCAGTGATCATTGAACCGATGCCTGCCAATTATGGACTTCTGAAACAGACTCTTGAATTTCTGGAGTATATGACGGAAACAGCACATAAACACGGAAGCCTCGTGATCTTTGATGAGGTGATTTCGGGTTTTCGGATCGGGTTTCAGGGAATGAGTGCCAAGGTAAAAAATAAACCTGATCTTGTCACATACGGAAAAATCATCGGAGGCGGATTTCCGGTCGGCGCATATGCGGGAAGAAAAGATCTTATGGATATGGTCGCTCCTGCAGGGCCTGTGTACCAAGCGGGAACACTCAGCGGAAGTCCTTTCGGAATGAGAGCAGGACTTGCCACACTGAAGAAGCTCAAACGGGATAATATCCATGATAAATTAAGGATAAAAACAGAAAAATTCTGCAGGGATTTTGTATCCATTCTCAATGAAAAGTCTGAATCTGAATGGGCTTTTGACTCAGAAGATTCTGTATTCTGGTTTCATGAAAAAACATTAAATCCTATCCGTGCCATTGAAGAAATCCCTGCGAATCACAAAGAAAAATTTGCCAAACTTTTTCATTCCCTTCTGAAAGAAGGAGTTTACCTTGCTCCGTCCGGATACGAGGTAGGATTTCTGTCAAATGCACACAGCGACGAGGTGCTTGAAAGAACTCTCAATATTCTCAGGAAGACTTTTCCCAGTCGACTGTAATGAGAGTAATATCATCCTGCACTTCCTTTCCGATGATGAACTGATTCAGTTTCTTTAAAAGATAGTCAGATGCCTCTTCTGTATTGAGGCTGAGACATTCTGAAATTGCATTCTTCAGCCTGTCCTCTCCGAAAGCTTCTTCTGAAGCACCGAACTGTTCAAACATCCCGTCTGTGAACAGAAAAAGCCTGCTTCCTTCATTAAAATCCATTTCAATAAATGGAACATCATAACAGGCCTGCAGGCCGATAATTTTTCCTCCCGACTGAAGAACCTTTAATGTATCATGATTCTGCATATAAAGATCATGATGGCCTGCCGAACTGTAGTAAAGTCTGCGGGCAGCAAGATCAATGTCGGCGACAACACAGCTGTAATAACTGCCGATATTTCTGTATTTTGAGTGAAATTCGTTATTCAGTACCTCAATGACCCCTTCCGGTCTCTGAATAAGCTGCTTTATCCCTTCATACTCGGATTTCAGAAGCATTGTGACCATAGCTCCCTGAATGCCGTGACCCGTTGCATCTGCCATAAAAATCCTTACATAATCATGACGCAGATAGGTTATATCATAGAAGTCCCCTCCGACATCCCCCATCGGAAAATACCGGATGGCAAAATGAATTCCGACTTCATTGGGAGGGATTTTACTGATAATTGCTTTCTGTATTTTCTTTGCAATATTCAGATCATCTCTGAGGGACTTGAGAGTTCTGTCCAGCTGCTTCGTTCTTGTCGCTACTGCCTCTTCGAGCTGAAGCCTCACCAGATTCAGTTCCTCATTGGACTTCTGCAGATTTCTATAGTGCATTTCGGAAGTCTCAAACGACTTGGAATATCGAATGGAAAGAAGAAATGCCTGACTGAATATAAATGCAATGATCCCCACAGGAAGCATATAGAAAGTGGATATCATTCCGCTGATGAACAGAATATCGTTTCCGCCTGTAATTAAAAGTGTAAGGTTTCCGATAAGCATCGGCACGGATCCTTCTCTTTTCCTGACATATGCCATAATTAAAGCGTATATTGCATGACCGATTCCGAAAAGAATGAATATTCGGAAATAAGAAATAAACCCGGTAAAAAACTCCATGTTTGTAAAAAAGAGAAGCAGAATGGAGAGAATGCAGACTGTCTGCATCATATATTTCATTCTGGCTGAATATTCTTCAGGAAAAATTTTATGAATAAACCCGGCCATCAGAGGCGGGAGCGCATAGAAGCTGATATATTCCAGAGTATAAAGTTTTTCCCCTCGAAGCGGAAACCAGTAGGTTATGAATCTTTCTTCAGTGACTAGGATACGGAGAGCAACTCCTATGCAGAGATAAGAAAAATACAGTGTAGTAATATCCAGCCTTCTGTTCATAAATACAATGAAATGATAAAAGCCGATCATCAGAATCGAACCGACCAGAACAAATGCCTTCACTGCTTTCAGAAAAAAATAATTTCTAAATCCGGTCGGACTTCCGATATAAATCGGATACCAGAGTCCTGATTCAGAATGATGATGATTGGAAATATGAATGACCAGATTCAGTGTTCGGGATTTATCCCTGTATGTAAAAATCTTGGGCCAATAGTCTGCAATTCCTGACTTTGTCACAGAAGGTTCTCCGTCCCTGCCGAGGAACACTCCGTTCACAAATGCTGCATAATTGGAACCCTGATCATAAAACAGAAATTCTGTGTTGTCCTGAAAATTCTCCGGAAGCAGAATTTTCAGTGAATAGGTTGCATATCGAATCTGTTCCTTGCCTTTCGGCCAGACTCCTGGAGAATGAAAAAATTCTTTCGGTTCTGCAATTTTTTCGGGGGGACTGAATTCTTTCCATCTGATCCCAAAGTCCCCTTCCAATCGGACAGGATGATCGAGATTTACATTTCGAAGGTCAATTACGCCAGCCTCTGCTTTTGGTGCAAAAACTGCCTCATTTGAGCATGAAGTGCCCAAAAACAACAGTCCCGCAAAAGTCAGAAAATAAAATAACCTGCGCAAAATCTCCCTCTAAATTCATGATTTCCAAAAGCCGACATACGGCTATAGAATTTTTTTATGTACGTCTGGCAGGATGAGGACTGTGTAAAAAGACGGATGCCGAGTGATTTTCATCACCCACTTCGATATATGCTGAGTAACGTCGATACATCCTTACTTTTACACAATCCTCCATAAATCAGGTGTTTGGAACCTGCTTGGAGATGTTTTTCAAATCGTCGAGCTGCTTTTTCCAGAGTTTGATGTCTTTTTCGGCAGTCGCTTCCTGGTCCGGTGCAAGTCCCTTATGCTCTTTGACGAACTCCATCAGTTCCAGTCTGGATTCCATTTCACGGATCTTGTAATCAAAGAAAATTCTCTGCTGCTCAGGAGTTACCCCCGCCTCTTTCGGGCTGGATGGAGTTTTCCCTGGTTCTGAATATTTTCCGAGTCCAAGCATTCTGTTGAAATTACTTTCCGCTGCAGTATAATTATCCAAATACTGTCTTCTGTCCTGAATTTCCTTTTCTGTCAGAGGCTGACGAAAATCATTCGGGATATAGATGTTCTTAGGATACTTTGCAGCAAAATTTCTCCACTCTTCCTTCACCTTTTCTCTGTGCTTGTCATCAAAAGTCTTTTTCATTGCAGAAGCCCAGAGACGGTTTGCTTCATTTTCCATATCCTGTGACTCAAACGGATTCGGAGCATCTGCATAAAAATCCTTGAAGCCCTTGTCATTCGGTACAGTATAATCCTCTTCCTGACCGGTCTTCACGGTTTTCTTTTTCTTGTCATCACTGTTGAAAAGAAAATATGTTGCAATCGCTCCCACGAGGATTGCAGCCAGTATATAAATAAAGTTTTTTTTCATGAAATCTCCTTATTATGTAAGTATGCTTGCGAGCCAGGAAATGACCTGACCGAAGAAGTTGTTTGTGAGGAAGTTCTTGAGGTCAACAGGATTTCTGTTCAGAGAATCGTTGTACCAGGCATTGTATTCACTGACTTGGGGAATTGAAAGTCTGTACTTTGCATTGATCGCCTTGATCAGTTCATTCGCCATCACTGAGTGTCCGTACATATTCGGGTGAACTCCGTCCAGTCCAAAGAGTCCCGGTTTTCCTGGAAGAGGCCAGTTTGCTCTTGCATTTCCGGGAGTGTATCCGTTCGGACCTGAGATCGGTCTTCCGTTTTCCTTGA
>JBPOJG010000043.1:0-23882 GCA_052033835.1 Spirochaetota bacterium | reverse complement strand
CGAAACCCTGTCACGAAAGCAACCGAAATCCCCATATTGTATTTTTCATTCGCCTTCATACAGTTCCAGGCATATTTAGCCATATCTTCGCTTGTGATCGAGAATGAATGAATCTTGCCTCTAGTCTCATCGAGATACAGTCCTTCATAGGTACCTATCAAAGTCCCCTGATAATCCAGCTGTACGATTTTACCGGAAACGGAAAAATTTCTTTTGGACCCTGTCGGTTTAATCACAAGTTTATCCGCACCTGCAGGAGCTGATGTTTCCTGTTTCTGCGCTTTCAGAACTTCAAACTGAGAAGACAGTGCAATCGCTGTGATTCTATGAATATTGTATTGAATCAGTACTTCCTGGTTGACGTGTTTATTCAGAAAATTCACCACTTCTGAATTTTCAGGTCTTACACTGAAATCGAGTTTCTGTTTTACTGGAGCAAAGCATTCATCCTTTGCTTCATCACATTTTTCTTCTTTATTGAAAGAAGTCAGTTCCAGCGTACCTTCGTACGAGGTGAATATAATTCCTCTGGATTCAAACTGCAGAATTTTTGCTGTAGCCCAGCCCTCTGCATACGTACCCAGTGCGGAAACAGATGAGGAAAAAAAGAAAACAGAACCTGCCGCGAGACAGAAAAGTTTTGTCTTGAAATTCATTTAATAAACTCCGGATGATCAGTATTCATTCGATGCATTCAGATCGAATGTAAGGAAAGTTCATCAGAATCTTTTTCTGAGGCAAGCAGTTTTTTGGGTTTGTCTGATTATACAGGCAAGTCTAACGATATAACCTTTTTCTTCTCCCTATTTTCTCCGGAAAAGAGACCTTGCGTTTTGTCTCCTTTTGACTAAAGAGCCATAGAAATACAATGATCCCAAGAGAAACGGCGGCAGTGCCCTATGCCCATAAAAATGCAATATAGTCGAAAAAACTCCGATTGGCGGAACACCGGACTGGGATGACCTGAGTGCGGGAAGAGCAAACAGCATAGCCGCACAGAAAATCCTGATCTTACAGGTATCCAGATTTCCAGAACAGATGAGATTTCTTTTCCTTTTGAAAAGGAATAATTTTTCTGTCCCTTTACGGAATTCGTATATACGGTCAATTCTTTTATCAGCATTTTGCGTTCTGTTTTATCAAGAAGTTCTCCCTGAGGATGAAATTCAATACGGAACAGAAGATCTCCTTTGATAGGGTCAAATGAATACAGCTGTATGAATGTATCAAATTACTTCTTTTTTGAATGTCTCTTTTTTACTAAAATATATCTTACTTATATTATGTAAATAGATTATTTCCCGACTGCCAGCTTCTTGATCGGCTGAATCCGCTTCATTACGCAGAAATTGGGAGTATTTTTCATTTGACACTGCCGGATAAAAATCAATGCTGTAAAAAGTATAAAGATTTTCGTACCGCTAAGTTTGGAATTTCAGGACAAAACTATGAACAGAACCATATTCAAAATCACTAAAATGGACTGTCCGTCCGAAGAAAACATCATTCGCATGAAACTCTCCCAAGAAAAGAACATTCACTCCCTGGAATTTGATATCCTGAAAAGAATGCTGACTGTATATCATACTGAAGGTTATAATCAAATTTATAATATTCTAGACAGTCTGAACTTTGACACTTCATTTGTGAATTCAGCCGTTTCAGACATTGATATTTTTAATGATGATTCCATTCAGGAAAGAAAACTTCTGATTCAGGTTCTTTTCATCAATCTGTTTTTTTTCGCATTGGAGATGGCAGCAGGTTTCATTGCAAATTCTATGGGGCTTCTGGGGGACAGTCTGGATATGCTCGCAGACAGTATTGTATATGGGCTGGCTCTTTATGCTGTCGGCGGAACTGAACTCAGAAAAAGGAAAATTGCAGGACTCTCTGCTTATTTTCAGATTTTTCTTGCTCTTCTTGGACTGGGGGAAGTGATTCGCCGTTTTATTGAACCTGAACCTCTTCCCGGATTTCTTGTAATGATATTTATTTCCTTTCTTGCACTGATCGGAAATACTCTCTGTCTTTATCTTCTTCAGAAAAGCAGAAGCAAAGAAGCACATATGCAGGCCAGTATGATATTCACCTCAAATGATGTCATTGTCAACATTGGAGTCATACTTGCAGGCGGACTTGTTTATCTCAGCAATTCAAAATATCCGGATCTCTTCATCGGGATTATTGTATTTCTTCTGGTCGGACAGGGTGCATTCAGGATACTGAAACTTTCTAAGTGAGAGCCTTAACGAATGCCGCAGATTAAAGTTTCAGATATAAGATTTATTCCGTCTGCAGATTGTTTCATACATTCTCAGCTGATCACGTATGTTCTGACAGTCGCTGATCCGGAATCTGTAATTCTATAAATGCATTAGGAAAATCTAGCAGTTTTGCAGCTTGCGATGGATAAGTAAAAACGGAGGCTTCCATATTTGCAAAACCAGGGGTGGGCGTGAAATGTGGGTGAAAAGTAACTGCATAACTGCTCTTCCGTCCAGTTAATTATATACAATATATTTATAATATATTTCACATCTCAGAAGGACCCGAATAATTACCTGTCAGCTCAAATTTCCCCGTCCAGACTTCCCTAGGATGCAGGTATAGCGGATCCATACAATGAACTGCGAGAGGAAAGAACTTCTTCACATCTGTCATAAAATTCGAATGAATTTATTTACTAATCACTTGACAAAAAAAGAGTAATGTGAATGATCGTGTCCCACGAGGTGATTATGAAAAAACGATTCTCAATAGGAACTTTAATTGCGGCAGCATTGATCAGCGCATCTTTATATGCAGCAGCAGATATGTTCGGATCTCTTGCATTCAACAAGGACACAGATGCTTATGGATGGGCTGTAGATTATGAAACGCAGGCTGAAGCCGATTCGGCTGCATTAAAATCATGCGGTGATGGATGTGAAGTTGTAATTCAATTTCAAAACACATGTGCGGCTTTTGCATTAGGCGCTAACCATTCCTGGGGTTGGGCACACAGTACAAATAAATCCGTTGCTCAAAAAAATGCTGTAGCAAACTGCTCAAAATATGGAACTGATTGTGCCATCAAAGTTTGGGGCTGTACTACCAGATCATCGAATTAAGCTTATAGTTTCCCCCTAAAAATGGATGCGAATACTTCCTTGAGATTTATCTCGCATCTGATTCATTCTTATTTTTGTCTTTTTACGCTTAAATTCGTACAGGATGAACAGTCTCTTATTATAAACGCTTTTCCTTGTGATCTTATAGACCTTCGGACTGTTTAAATTACCTTTCAGACGAGTACGAAAAATCCTCAGTAAGTGAACACATAAAAATAAAGACTTGCCGTTAAACCCTCATTAAACCAAAATAGTTCCAAGATCGAAGAATTCCTTTCTCTTTGTTTGCAGATGTGTATAATGAAACGAATAACTGCCAAACGGTCAGAAATGGAAAAATTATCGTTTGAATTTGCCGGAAAAGTTATCTTTTAACACGAATTTTTAATAGGCGGCAGGATAAAAGGCAGAACTTATGAAATCAAAAAAAACCGCTTCAAAGAATACAAAATCAGTAAAAAACCATGATCCATTCATTCACAAATCGGCCACCGTCATTGGGAAAGTGAAAATGGGAAAGGACTGTTCAATTTGGCCTGGGGCCGTTCTCCGTGCTGATACAAACGAGATCGTTCTTGGGAACGCTGTGAATATTCAGGACAACTGTACTCTTCATGCGGATTCTCAAAATCCTATCAGCATTGGGGACTATTCTCTGGTGGGACACAATGTAATGCTTCACGGATGCACAATAGGAAAAGGATGTCTGATCGGAATAGGAAGTATTATTCTGGACAAGGCAGAAATCGGTGACGGAGCAATGATCACTGCAGGCTGTATGATTCGAGGCGGAATGAAGATTCCTCCCAAGTCAATGGTCATTCAGAAAGACGGAAAACTGCAGATATACGAAAACAAAGCTAAGGTTCAGCTCACTATTGCCGGATGTCTGGAATACATTGTTCTGGCTGAACGTCACAGAAAGAAAATTTTCAAGCCCTTCACTCCTGAAGAAGAAAAACATTTCATAATGCGTGCGGAAGAAATTATGAAAGAGCTTGGACTGGACAGTTTTTCTGTGCCTGTTATTGAATAATGATCTGATCTCCTTTTTTCATGATTCGAAATGTTTTTTTGGAAGCTGTATTCAGTAAAAGACTGTATGATTTGGATTTCAGTGTATTGATATAAGCATTATGCTTCTCTTCCCAAAGAGAGGCTCGTTCAGGATCAAAATCTGAATAGATCTCGTTTCTCTTTTTGATGTCGTACCCTGCATAATGCATCAAATATACTGAGTGTATTCCGGGAAGAGTTTTGGCGAGGATTGGATTTTCCTTGAGTATTTTACTGTCAATATATTTACGGAGAAAAAGTCCTGAATCAGACTGAATATGGATAAAACTTCCTGACAGACTCTGATCAATGATTATACTGTATTCCTGAAGAGCTTTCGTATATTCCCTTTCCCGGATTTTTTCGAGCATATCAGTGACTGTTTTCCATTCTTTATTCCAACTGGAATGAACCTTCCTTCCGCTCTGCGAAACTTCGGCCTGTCCAGTTTTCCACTGCACTGAAAGAGAGACTCCATCGTAGTCATGGATCAGACCGTCTGTAAAACTCATTTTATAAATTTTATTTTCCTGAAGAATCCTGTAAACGGACTTGAATTCATCTTCAGAAATACTGAAATCAAATCCGTTTGATTTTTGAATTGTCCTGTCTTCATACCTGCATCCCTTTCGGGAAAGTTCCATCGAAAATCCTCTTCCTGCATGTCCTAAGGATTTATAGTATTTTATGACAGTTTCTTCCGGCATCGGATCAGGCAACTTCTCCGAAGAATATAAAGCTGCAGACAGTAAAAAAACAGATAATTTCAGAAAAAAGTTCAATTTAATAAGCACTTTTATTTTTTTCTAAGTTCTCTTCCAAAAGGAAAAAGAGCCATAGGAATCAGTTTCATATGCTGAACAGCAAAAGGAATTCCGACAACAGTGATTGCGAGAATGCCTGCGTGCGCAAGATGAGCAAGTGCAATTTCCCATCCGAAAAAAACAAGCCAGAGCACATTGAATATCATTCTGAGAAGTCCGGAAGATGAATCAGTTACTACATTTTCCTTTCCAAAGGGAGCCATAGTCGCAAATCCTATTTTAATTGTAGGCCAGCCGAACGGAATTCCGACAATTGTAAGACACGTGACTATTCCGCCCAGTATATAACCGAGTCCGGAAAGAAAACCTCCGAAAATCAGCCATATGATATTTCCAAGTAAACTCATAAATCTCCTTACGATTGAAACGGATTCCATTTCAGTTATGAATGAAATAAATCATTCTATTCCTAATCAGTCAAGTGTATTTTTCGCTCTTTAACTCACCTACGCACTTCGTGTGTAGGTGAGTTAAAGACGCAGGGAGCCTGCCGTTCGTATGGGCAATAGAAATGGCATTTGCAAAGTTTTCGTAATTGGCAGAGAAATTGATTCTGCGAAAATGCCATTAGCGAACTCTCAGGCAGGAAAAATGATATGGAAGAATCAGATCTCGACAAAGCACGAAACTATCAGGAATGGCAGGAAATCGCTTATCAGCTTGATCTGGAGGAAGATAAAATCGCCTGGAGGAAGGATGATTATTCCGAACTCTTTCATTCCCAGCTTCTTCAGGAACATATTTTTCTGATGAAAGAATACAGAAAAAATCATCAGGGAATCAAGCTCATTGAAGCAGTTCAGGAGAGTCTGTCCAGACATTCCTGGGAGCTCAATTCCCCCAAACTGTATTCAGAAGCCAGATCAGGCACAAAATTCATCATTAAAGAATATTTCGAAGAAATTGAAAAATCAGTCAACTTTGTATGTGACAGCTCTTTTAATGGTATATCAGATCATGATAAACTGAGAATTTTTTCAGAAGGAAACCGAGTTCACGGAAATACTGCTCTTCTTCTCAGCGGTGGCGCATCCTTTGGAATATATCATTTGGGAGTAGTCAAAGCGCTTCTCGACGAGGATCTTCTGCCGAATATTATCACAGGTTCGAGTATGGGTGCCATTGTTGCAGCTGCTGCCTGCAGTAAGACTGACGAGGAGCTGAAAGAATTTTTTTCAGATCTGACTTCCATTCACAGAACTGCAATACGCACTAATGATCTGAGGGCGATATTGAGTGCAGGATCAGTGATGGATCCGAATCAGCTTATTGAACATATTGAGAGCAATATTGGAAACTGCACTTTCAAGGAAGCATTTGAAAAGACTGGACGTGTTCTGAATATTTCTGTTTCTGCAACGAGGGTCCGTCAGAGACCGAGAGTTCTAAATCATCTCACTGCACCGAATCTTCTTATCGGTCAGAGTGCTCTTGCATCCTGTGCGATTCCGGGGATATTCCCTGCAGTAACTCTGATGATGAAAGACAAACAGGGAAATGCTGTTCCTTATATGGAATCCGAAAAATGGATAGACGGTTCGATCCATCTCGATATCCCTATGCAGAGAATCATAAGACTGCATAATGTAAGCCGTTCTATTGTTTCTCAGGCAAACCCTCATGTCATTCCGTTTGTAAAGGATAAAATAAATGATAATATAATTTCATTTACAAAAGATCTGATAACTGAAGCTGTTCAGACTCAGGCACTGAAGTTTATGGATCTCGGAGTGAATCTTTCAGAAAAAATGCCCTGGCTCTCTATCGTAGACAAAATCAGATCAATGATGGATCAGCAGTATCGAGGTGATATCAATATATATTTCCCTATGACTCTGGAATCTGTGACTAAAATTGTCTCCAATCCGACTCAGGAAGAATTTGAAGAGTATATTCGAAAAGGAGAACTTGCCGCCTGGCCTAAACTGGAATTCATCCGTGACCAGATGAAACTGAACAGAGTTCTCGAAAACTGCATCCGCAGAATCCAGGACAAACTGAACTGGAAAAGTTATGAATAACTCAGGAGATTGTGTAAAAGCATAAAAAATGAGCTTTTACACAACCCCAGTTATCAATTTCCGTTTTTCAAGAGCCATTGAATCAGAACCTTAAACATACTGTTTACATTTACCGGCTTTGTAATATAGTCATTCATTCCTGATTCAAGAACTTTCTCTTTGATTCCGGTCATTACATCTGCGGTCATTGCTACAATCGGAGTTTTTCTGAAGCCCGGAATTTTTCGAATTTTCTGTGCCGCTTCATATCCGCCCATAACAGGCATCTGCAGGTCCATCAGAATCAGATCAAACTTTTCTGTCCCGCCAATCATCTGCAGGGCTTCTTCACCGTTATTTGCAATTTTAACCTGAAGACCTTCTGCTGTAAGGATTTCGTTTGCTACAATCTGATTAATTGCATTGTCTTCTACCAGAAGAATCTTCATTCCTTTGATCTTCTGCATCCCTTCCTTAAATTCAGAATCCTCGTCTCTTCCTTTGCTCTTTTTCTCTGTACCGAAAAAATCATGAATCAGATCCAAAAGAGAAGATGCATTCACCGGTTTACTGAGATATGCATCCGGTGAGTATTTGTCCTTCGGCTGACTGTCCTGTACAGCAGCATATCCTGTAAGCACAGTTATCTTAGGTTTTACTCTGCTGTCCTTAAATAATGATTGTATAATTTTTTTTCCTGATGAAAAAATTCTGCTTTCTACAAAAATCATACTGAATTCCTGTTTCTCTTTTCCTTTGGAAAAATTTAAACTCTCAGATGCAGCGTCCAGAGAAAGATAGATTTTAGCATTAAAGGAAAGTGCCTGAAGGTATTCTGAAATTGCAAGAGCAGCATCAGGGTTCTCTTCGATCACCAGTACATCGGTTCCTCTGACTGAATCAGGAATCTCAAGTGTATGAATATCAGGGTTTTTCTGCTTGGCCAATCTGACAGTAAATCGGAATGTAGACCCCTTGCCGAATTTACTCTGAACCCAGATATCTCCTCCCATCAGATTCGCCAGTTTTTTACTGATCGTCAGTCCAAGACCGGTTCCCCCGAATTTTCTAGTGGTCGAACTGTCAGCCTGCGTAAATGCAGTGAACAGTTTTTTTCTCTGTTCTTCCGTCATTCCGATTCCTGTATCCTTGATCGAGAAATAAATTAATGCATCAGATTCTGTTTCTTCCTCCAGACCGACCTGCAGCACAATGCTTCCTTTTTCAGTGAACTTGACTGCATTCCCCAGAATGTTCAGCAGAAGTTCTTCCAGGCGCAAAGAATCGCCTATCAGATGCAGAGGTACGCTGCTCTTGAGATAAAAAACAAGTTCGAGTCCTTTTTCCTGAGCTTTGAATGCAAAGATAGAAGATATCTTTCTGCATACTTCCCCCAGATTAAATTCCGCTTTTTCAAGTTCCAGTTTGCCAGCTTCGATCTTTGAAAAATCAATAATATCATTTATTAATTGAAGAAGTATGTCGGCGGCTGAACTCAGATTTTTCAAGTGTTCTTTCTGTATTTCGGAAAGAGGCCCTCTGGCAAGAAGCGCTGTAAACCCAAGGACTGCATTCAAAGGTGTTCTGATTTCATGACTCATATTTGCAAGAAACTCACTTTTTGCTCTAGTCGCAGAATCTGCCTGTTCCTTTGCCTGATTCAGTTCGTCAGTTCTTTCACGGATTCTCTGTTCAAGTTCATCTCTTGCTTTAATTCTTTCCATTTCATGCGATGCACGCACTGCTGCAATTTTCAGAATTGATTCAACCAGCTCGGGCTTGCTGATCGGTTCTTTTCCTAAAACTGCAATCTGTCCAATTGACTGTCTGCTTGAATTCCAAAGAGGAATGCCTGCATAACTTTCAATTTCCAGTTCATTCATAAGACTGTCTTCCGGAAAATCGTACCTGGCATTCTTAAGATATATATTATATTTTTTTCCAATGATATTTTTCCCGATACTTTTTTCTGAACGAATTTCCTCTGAAATCAGAACTTCACCGGATTCTGCAGATCCGATGATTCGCCTGATTTTTCCTTTCGGCAGAATTTCTTCCATCATTGCGTATGTTATTCCCAATGCTTCCGATATATACAGTATAATGGATTTTAAAAAATTCTCCATACTCTCAAGCCAGCTTCCTTCGGCTATGAATCGCAGAGCATGTTCAATCTTTTTTCTGTCAGTAATATCCATCAGACCGGCTATTGTGCCATTATAATTTCCCTGTACATCGGTAATCGGCCTTGCTTCAAGAAGTACGTAAATTGTAGAACCGTCTTTTTTGATGAACTCAAATTCTCTGTTTACAGAAATCCCCTCTTTTCTCCTTTTAACATTTTCTGATGAAATTTTGCGGCTCTGTTCAGTCATAAACAAGTAAAGAGGTCTGCCTATCATCTCATCAACAGTATAACCGAGCATCTGTGCCAGCTGGGAATTGACAAAGACTGTTATGTTATTTTTATCTATATGCCATATCCCTTCCTGAAGCTGTTCTATAAGATTCCTGTATTTATACTCGCTTTCATTAAGTGCATACTGAACAATATACTTTTCTGTTACATCCGAAAATACAAGCACTACTCCGCAGATTTTCCCGTCTCTGCCTTTGATCGGAGCCGCACTGTCTGCAATCTGGTATTTTTTTCCGGTCCTCGATACAAGTATCGTATGGTTTGCCAGACCTACAATTGTTCCGCTTTCAAGAACCTTGCTTACTGGATCAATGACAGGTTTTTCTGTATCCGCATTAATCAGGCAGAATACATCCTGCAAAGTATGTCCCTGCGCCTCATCAATTGTCCAGCCGCACATTTGTTCAGCCACAGGATTCATCCTGGTAATTTTACCCTCTGCATTTGCAGTAATGACTCCGTCTCCAATTGAGTTGAGTGTAATAGAGAGATCTTCTTCGCTTTTTCTGAGAGCATCTTCTGCCGTTCTTCTGTCAGTAATATCATGAATGACAGAAAACAGAATCTGTTTTCCGCTGAAAGGAATCGAAGATGAATGAACTTCAACTGTGCGAATCTGACCGTCTTTCAGTCTATGAGGAAATACAAAATAATTTCTTTTCTCCTCTTTAGCATTTTCCATCTCCGTTTTTATATCGTCTCTGCTGAGAGTATTTATATCGTATATTCTAATTTTTTCAAATTCTTCCTGTGAATATCCGTAATACCGTTCCGCTGCCTTATTTGCTTTTACAATTTTTCCAGTTTCCGGTTCCACAAGAAGCATAACTGCACTGTGATTTTCAAACATAAAACGAAACTGCTCTTCGCTTTCACGGAGCTTCTTTTCCGTCGTTTTTCGTTCTGTGACATCTCTGATGTATACCTGAATGGCAGGTCTTCCGTTGAGTATAAAACTTGCTGCGGCTGCCTCTGCGAAAAATTCCTGACCTTTCAGATCGATGAACTTTTCTTCAATGAAAGGGACTGCAGTTTTTTCAGTGACAGCCTTTGTAATTCTTTCAGTGACAGTCTTTCTATAGTCTGGATGAACAAAGTCGAGAACGTTTTTCCCCAATATAGAATCAGGAGAATCTGCTCCAAGCAGTCTGAGTCCGGCAGAATTTACGAATACGAATTTTCCGTCCTGGTGTATGATGATTGCTTCAGGAGATGTTTCTACCAGCAGTTCATATTTTGCTTCATTTTCCAGAAGAATATCTGAAACTATTTTTTCAGTTTCAATTACGCTTTTTTCTATTTTCTGTCTGCTCCTATCCAGGTACAGATTCTCCAGTTTGATGCACATAAAGGAACAGAAATGAAGGATGTGAGGCTCTGAAAACTTAAATTTCAGAGTATCATATATATTCAGTACAATGCAGCCAAACTCAAATTTCTCAGTTTTGAGCTGAATTCTCTGAACAGAATCAGCTGGATCTGCAACCTGGATGCCAGTTTCAAAATGTGCTGATTTGATTCCTGGAAGAGATTGAAATTCATTACAAATTTCAGAAATGCTTTTCTCGTCTTCTATTTTATTCAGAAGATTTTGGATTATTACAATTTTTGAAAGTAGGTTTTCTTCATTCTTCATAATGGAATCCAAAAAACGGGCAGAATACAGAGTATTCTGACTGCTCCCGCTGTCTTTCTGCATACTATAACGCAGAATCAGTTCGAGTCAAGACTTTTACTGACTTTCAGATATTCCATAAATTGTTATGTTGATTCGTGCTCCCAGTTTACAGACTCTTTTCAGAATGTCCGAATTCAGTTCAGCAGAAATTGGATCTCCTTCCCCTGACTGAAATCCTGCATCCAGAACAACATCACAGTCATTAAATATTTCCGGCTGTTTATTATGAATGGACTCCAGATGATCCAGTATGGCAGAAAATGATTCCTTAGCCTCACCCAAACACATCTCGCTCATTTCAAATGAGAGAAAATGCTCAGCCTCATCCACTTTCCCCTGATACAGCACAAAAAACGCCGGAGACAGAAGAGGTATTAGAAAACTCAGATCTTTTTTGGAACGAAATTCCAGGTCAGTATTCAGATAAGTCAGGTTCAAAGATTTTTCTCCAATGGAAGTAAAAGTCTGCTTTTATAACGTCCCGAAAAATATACTGTATATACAGGATATTTTTCATTATAATTATTTTCAAAATGGTCAGAATCCGCTCCGGCAATTGAAAGTGATATTTTGCTTCCTTTTTTCAGCCTGTAAGAGACGGGCAGAAAATGGATTTTTATCCGGATGATCTGTCCTGGAATAATTTCCTTCCATTCCGATGTCAAAAAGTTTCTGTGAGAAAACACATCAGGTGTCTCTTTAATTTTTGAGGAATGAAAATTCATTCGAAGAATTCCTTCTGTAATATAGTGTATTTTTCCATGTTCGGTAATCTCATCGAGATAAAGGAAAATGTCTCCGTACGGTCTGTCAGATGAAATGAAAAGATCTGCTTCTGCCGATCCCGTAAGAATCACATCCTCGGTCAGGATCTGCGAGTCAAAAGAAAGACATTCAGAACGCATTTTTTTTCTGTCTGAATAATGGATTCTTTTTTTGAAAGGATTGAACAGTGAGTCCCATCTTGAATTTCTGCCGGACCGGCTTGCCGGAGTCGTAATATAACGTACGGAATCAGCATTTGCAGACTTATAAAAAAGAAGCTGACTGTTTTCAGAGAGATAATATTCCCTTACAGATGTTTCGGGAGGCCATGTGTCTGAAAATCTCCAAGATTCATAACCAATTGTATAATAGCTGACTTTATATTTGTAGTCAGACTCGCCTGACATTCTTTTCAGATGCAGATCGAAAAATCGGATGATTTCCTGCATAAACGGAAAATCCGGCCTTCTCTTTTTTGCATAAGGACCAATCAGCTGATGCCCGCCATGATCCCAGGGACCTATAGTCAGTCTGGCCAGATCCGGATTCCATGTAAGAAACTTTTTGATTGCAGAATGCGCGTATGCACCGTCATACCAGCCCGAAAAAGCATAAAAGGGAATGTTTTTCTGTTTCAAATGCGTATGAACTCTGTGAGGACTCGCATCATTGATCATCCCTGAGTCTCTGAACCTGATTTCTCTGGATGGCGGGCCAATATCAAAGTTTTCATAATGTTCCTGTATTGCATTTTTCAGTTCATCTCTGCATCTGTCTACAGGTTTAGGACCTTTAACCAGAAGCCAGACAAGCCATCCGAGGGAAAGATAGGGTTTTCCTCGATCCAGTGCCTTGTTCGCTGCAGCCCATTTCTCAATGAAGGAAGCAAGCCTGATTCCCCCAGGAAATGCGATATCACTGAATACGTCAAATACGCTGAATCGACTCGCAACTGCTTTTACATTCGGATGAGAATGTTTCAGCAGAAATTCTGCACAGCTTCCGTCATAGGATGAGCCGGTCACACCTATGTTCCCGTCGCAAAAGTCCTGTCTTGTTATCCAGTCAAGAATTTCCCTGCTGTCTTCGAGTTCTTCCTTATCCCATTCCCTGTTTCTTTTTCCGTAGGATGCGCCTGAACCTCTGACATCTGCTATAATGAAAACATATCCGGATTTAATGAAAGAAAGAGCCTCCTGACGTCCCGAACTGCGAAGAAAAAGAGAAAATGGAAACCGGAATTCTGTTTCTCTCCAGTACCTTGTCTGCTGAAAAATGACAGGAAAGTTTTCCTTGTAGTAGATTGTGGAAGGAATATATATTTCCAGAGCAATTTTTACATTGTCCCGCATCGGCAGATAAACAGAATACTGTCTTTCGAGAAATCTGCCTTTTCCGGGTTCAGAAATATTTTTCCAGTGTCTGTCGCTCAAAATCGCTTACAGCCGCCAAGGCTGATCATGGGTTCAGTCTGCCCATCAGTCTAGGATACGGAATACATTCTCTGACATGAGGCAGACCGGCGGCCCAGGCAACAAGTCTTTCGAGTCCAAGTCCGAATCCTGAGTGAGGGACAGATCCGTATTTACGGAGATCCAGATACCAGAAGTAGGATTCTTCAGGAAGTTTTTCTTCTCTGATCAGTTCCAGAATCTTGTTCAGGTTTTCCTCCCGTTCTGAACCGCCGATGATTTCCCCTGCACCTTCAGGTGCAATCAGATCTGCACAAAGTACAGTTCTCGGATCCCTCGGATTCTGTTTCATATAAAATGCTTTTATTGCTCTAGGATAATTCATAATGAAAAGAGGCATAGAAAAATGTTCTGTCAGTATCAGCTCTCTCTCTGCATTGATATCCTCACCCCAGGCAATCGCCTGACCCTTGGATTTCAGAATTTCTATGGCCTCTGTGTAAGTGATCCGAGGGAAAGGTTTGGACATCTGCCTTTCCAGTTTGTCCGGATTTCTTTCCAGAATCATCAAATCCTGAACACATCGTTTCAGAACATGGGATATAATATATTTTATAAAATCTTCTTGAAGGTCAATGTTTGCCTCATTGTCAAAATGAGCCGTTTCCGCTTCAAGCATCCAGAATTCTGTGAGATGTCTTCTAGTTTTGCTTTTTTCTGCCCTGAACGTAGGACCAAAGCAGTATACCTTATCATGAGCAAATATTCCGGTTTCCAGATAAAGCTGCCCGGTCTGAGCTAGAAATGCTTTGCCTTCGTCAAAATATTCCAGTTCAAAAAGAGTTCCTGCACTTTCCCCGACAGAACCCGTCAGAATCGGTGAATCGAGAAGAACATAGTCTTTTTCATAAAAATATTTACGAATTGCAAAACTGATCTCATTTCTTATTCTAAGAATTGCAAGCTGCTTTCTGGAACGAAGCCAAAGATGTCTGTTGTTGTGCAGAAAGTCAACTCCGTGTTCCTTGGGAGTGATAGGAAAATCTTTGGAATCATTTATCAGGGTGAATGAACTGACCAGAATTTCGTATCCGGAATCAGACTTTTCCGAACGGACAACCTTTCCGGTGATCTCAATTGAGCTTTCCTGAGAAAGAGACTTGATCTGCTGAAATTCCTCTTCAGAAAACTTTTCTTTCTCGCATACAGCCTGCACAATGTATCCTGAATTTCTGACCTGCAGAAACTGAATATGGTTATTGCCTCTTTTACCCTGAAGCCATCCTGCAGCACTTATATCCTGACCTTCAAAATCCGAAATCTTTTTGAAACTGATCTGCTCTGACATACTCTCTCTCTGTTTTGAACTGCTTAAAAAGCAATGCTTAGTATAATACTTTGACTGCCGAGAAAATAGGCAAGAGAGTTTTTTAGAGAACTTTCGGCAGAGGATGCTGTTCTGTCGTATATGTAAGTGTCCCATCTGCTGTTCTATGATCATTTTTGACATATACAGTCCAAGTCCTGTTCCCTTTGCCTTTCCCTCAGTCGCAAATGCCGGAAATATTTTTGCCTGCATTGAGTCAGGAAGTCCCGGGCCTGTATCTGTCAATTTGAATACAGCATATTCATCCTTTTCATCGGCTGAAATTTTAAAGGGCCCCGTTTTTCTGCCTCCCTAGCATTGTCTGCCAGGTTATACGGTAACCCTTCCGATACGGTCTCTGTCAAATATGACGTCTCCATTATAATTACAATGTACTTTAAAATGGGTATAGGGATATTCAGAATCAGTATGAGGGAATAAATATTCGACTTGCTGAAAACTAATGCGGCTTTGTCAAGTCGCATTATACGGAACACTCCCTTTTTCCCGCCCCTAATGCCCGCTTCGCTGCTTCGCTCGCTTTTAGGGGTGGGACTTCGTAAAAGTCTCGCAAACTTGGAAGCTTCTTCCAGACAGGCTTTGAGCGGAAGAAAGCCGGATGCTTGAATTTAGCACAACTTGTAAAAACGGATTCATTTATAAATGACAGAAAAACTCTATATTATAAAATAGTATAATGACTTCTCTGTCTGTAGTCTTAAGGTCCTTTTTTCCATTCCTGTCCGATTTCGAAACACTTTCTGTTTCTGCTTCAAAAGACTTTCAATGGTCACTGCTGAAATCTGTAAATGTCTCTACAATCAGTTTTCAAAGAAAGGAAAAATTTGACTTTCTTCTTTTCTGCATACCGGAAGGAACAGATATCCATATCCCTTTTCTGGACACGGCAGCTTACCGTTCAGAACTTGCCCTGCATTTCAAGACATTCGGTTATGAAGCAGAAAAATTTGAAATGAAAAAGGGTTCACTGAAAGACTTAAGCAGTGCAGGAGAAACTGTCCTGAAAGGCAGAATCATTTTCACCTTTAAGAAAGATAATAAAATATTACATATGTTTATTCCTGAATACTTCCTGTCCTCAGTGCTTCGAATGAGTGCAGTATTTTCAGACGGTGCAGAGGAAATTGAAGATTCAGAGATAATGATTTCCAGTGAAATTGACAGACTCGAACTCGGTCTGATTCACACAGGAAACAGACTGCATATTCATTGGCTTTCTTATCTGAAAAAACTCAAGGAACCTTCTGAGATTTCAATTCTGATGAACAGTCTGCTGAGTAAAGGCATTCTCGAAGATATGCATATTGCATCATTATCTATTCATTATCCAGAATTTCAGTCGTATTTTGAACATATGCCGGAAAAGACGAGAACAGCTGCAGAAAAGTTTGTACGTCTACTGAAACCGATAAACGATTCTTCTGATATGGCCTCTGCAAGGCGCTGGAAAGCCGCACTCGATTACGAAATGCAGAATGTTCTCTCAGATATTCTTTTCAATCCGGATAAAGAGTCATCTGATTTGACTTCATTCGAGGTTTTTATTGGAAATCTGGACAGTAAAATTCTTCAGATTCGAAATGCAAAAAGAGAACAGAGGACTCCTGCAAATTCACTTCTGCAATTTTTCGCTGAAAGAAAAAATTCATCTTTTCTGGCTTTAACGGAAATAAAAAATCTGCTGGCTCTGCTTCATATACTTGGCTTCAAGGCAGATTTTCCGAGCATATTCAAACCCTTCAAAGAGGATTACAAAAATAACTTTTATGCAGAAGCCAAAAAGCAGTCTCTGCTTCTGAAAGAAAAATCTCACGGTGATCTGAGCAGAATGCTCAGTGAAAAAATATTTCTTTTTTATTCTTTGGCGGAAAAGCATATTCTCAGTTCCATATCAGCGGCAAGACCTATGTTTGGAATGAAAATGATGCACGAGAAACTGAATAAACTAAGTAGTGAGCAGATAATTATTTTATATAACAGACTTGGATTTGAGAAATTCACATCAGTTTTCGAAGTGTTTTCCTACAGTGAAAGCTCTGCATTGTCCAATTCGGATGCCGAAAAGTTTTTTATGGAAATGTCTGAAAAGCTTCCTTATACAGAAAGATTAGTCGTACAGGACATTTTTTATGAAAGAATCAATAAAGACAGGATCATTACTGAAAATATTCATGATAAAATAATGAAAGAAGCTTCTGTGCAGATTACTTTCTTAGAAGATTATTCCGAGATGGAGAAAAAGTAAATGGTAAAGAAATCCTTTTATGCATCAGAACTCAGTGTACTTCAGAAAAGATATGGAAAGGAAAACATTGTTCTGGGAAAAAATGACCCCTCCCTGATCATCAAAAACTTTAAACCTCCTGCATATTACGAAACAGAGGAGACTCGGCTTTTCATCGATATATCTGACGGTTTCGGTTTCGGCTTGAATGTAATGAATTCCTGCATTCTCCTGCCGGAAAAGTTTGAAAGGTTTCATCTGTTCAAGGCAGATGAAATTATCAAAAGATTTCGTTTTGCAGAAAAATTTCCAGAGCCTGTATTCGGCAAAGGATTTTTCAAAAAAAACTTTTCCTGGTTTTTCATCTGTTTTCATTTTATTTTTGATTCTTTCGAAGATGCAGAAAAAAATCCTGTCGGTCTGATTGAATATACCTCTGCAGTATATGCGGCTCTTCTTGAACTTGCATCGGGAAATCCGGAAGTGATCCGTTCATTTCAGAATATGATGACCAATTTCGAAACTCTGCAGGCAGAAAGAGCAGCAAGGATGGAAGCAATCAAACTCAGTGCAGACTGGAAAAAAATTCGCTGGATGAGATAATCTAAAACTTTCCCAATAAATACAAAGTCTAATGAAAGGAGGCTGATATGACTGCTATTGTATATAAAGACAACAGTATATCCTTAGAGGATTCCGGAATCACAACTAAACAGCTCAAAGAGCAGTTCGGTATTGAAGAAAGAAAACAGATCTATAAAATCGGGGACGGCGGAGAATTGACCCGTCTGAAGCCCGGATATGTTGATCTCTCTGGAAAAGAAATTTTCAAGATCGATGCAATTACGAGCTTTGAGCTCGGATAATGCGGGTTATTTTTTCGAGAATATCCTTTGAATTCATTTTTCATAACACGAAAGATGAGTTCTTTCTCGAATTTTATAAATATAAAAACTTTCTAATTTCTTATAACAATTTTTCCGAAGACAGCCTTTCAAAAACAGATTCAGCCCCATTTTCCGAAAGAATTAAATCTCTGATACGTTTTATTCCCGGATCTGAAATTCAGCTGTCTCTTCTGGATCTTCCTGCTGAAGGAGAATGTATCTGGATTATTCCCAGTTTTCTGAAATCTGACAATCCTGCTGCAGTGCAGAATGCAGACCGCAGAGAGTGGGCAGAGAAACTGGCATCCTCATCCTGGATTGTTTTTTCAACAGGCGAGATCGTAAAGCCTGATATTCTTCTGGAGACAGGATCTGACAGAATCAGAACATTTCCTAAACTCAGCTCTCAAAACGCAGAAATGGATCATCGAACTCTTCTATGGCTTGGCGAAAATAATTATAATATCATTAATAATTCAGAAATCTGCTGCATCGGTTCCGGCGGAGTGATGAATCCTTTCGTTATTCAGGCTGTGCATCACGGGTTCAGAAAATTCACTCTGATTGACAGTGACACTCTCGATGAGACAAATAGAAACAGATTTGCGGGTTCCTGTGAATCTGATGTCGGCCGGTTTAAGACAGACATACTCAAGGACTATATTCTTTCTCAGAGAAAAGACGCAGAAGTTCTCTGCATTCACGAAAATTTTCCGAATGAAAACGGCCTTGAGGCATTGCTGAAATCGGATATTATTATATCAGGCGTAGACAATGATTATGCAAGAGTCATTCTGAATCTCTTCTGCCTGTCTGCTAACCGGGCATTTTTTGATATGGGTTCAGGCATATACTTAAAGGAAAATTCGAGTTCACCTGAAGTGGATGAAGCAGGAGGTCAGATTCGATTTCTGTCTCCTGACGGCCCCTGTCTTGTCTGTATGGGAAAGGATCTTTCTGCAGTCAAAAACCCGATCCAAAGTGAATTTGAACGGAACACAGGCTATTTGGCAGGCACTGACTTGACTCCTCCGTCCGTCATCACTGTAAATTTTTCCGTATCATCTCTCTGTCTTTCGATGGCTGCAGAATACATACTCAACGGGAAAGCCGCAGATAATCATATCCGTTACGATTCTGTCCGCAAAAATATTGTGAAAATCCGCGAAGAAAAAAAAGCAGACTGTCCTTTCTGCGGAAATTCCGCCACGCAGTGAGTTATGATTACAAATCTGACGGTAAAAATGTAGTTCTGACAAAAGGTACATTAAAGGACGGACAGTTTCTGTAGGCTGTGTACAATTATACACCGGAAACAAAACTTCTGGAGACAAAAGGGTTTAAGGGAAAGAAATTAATAAAGCAGAATACTTATAAGTATGACATTTAAGAGATAATGCAGATCCCAGTCTGTCATTTGACAGACTGGGTGAGAAACATCAGAATCCTGTTATCTCAGTCTGATCTTCTACAAGCTTACCTTTGCCTGGGCATGCAGAAAGAGCGATTGATGCGAACAGCGAAACAAACAATACAGAAAGAATGATTTTTTTCATACGAAATCTCCTTCCTATTAGACTAATCTTAAATGCATTGTATTGTCAAGAATATTAATGAACAGGGACAGTTTGATTTCTAGGTTTAAAAAGAGTCTGCTCTCAGGCAGTGACAGAACAGCTTCAACAGCAGTTTCCTGCATTCTTGGAATTCTATGTGTATTTTTCTGAAACGCCGTGATTTCCTATGATCTTGAGCAGTACAGGATTATTAAGACCGATGCTGCCAACTGGAATCGATGGAGATCGGAAAATCCAGGCAAGCATATTGACCTTTCCAAAGCCAATCTCAAAAAAGCGAAACTCGCCGACGCGGATCTTTCCGGTACTGATCTTTCCTTTGCAAGGCTGGAAAAGGCGAATTTAGCCAAGGCAAATTTTTACGGAGCCACACTGGAAAAGGCAAAGCTTCTGGGTGCGAAGATGGACAATGCAAATTTCAGTGAAGCCAAAAAAATCTCGCAGAACACTGATTGTATCCGTCTAATATAGTAGGATTTGATATGAAAAAGAATTTTACCTGCATCTTTCTGTTCACTGTTCTTTCGCTGCCTCTGTTCTCTCAAGATGATGAGACAACCTCGGTTCTTCCTCCCAAATACCTGTCCATTCCGAACTTTCAGCTCTGTCTGGGAGAGAAGGATATGGGAACCTGGACATCTTACTGTATGCTGAAAACCAAACCGGCAAAGTGTCCGAAAAATTCCTGGAGACAGCTCAATGAGCTGAAAGGAAACGACAGGCTGATAGACTGTCAGAAATAAAAGGTTTCTGCAGTAAAACTGAAAGCGACGTTTCGAAACGTCGCTTTCAGACATACTTTTACACAGTCAGTTAAATCAGTTCCATTTTTCAATTTCGGGTTTGAGTGCTGCCCAGATTTTTCCGTATGCATCTGCAGTGGCTCCCTTCGGATTCTGAGATACAAGCGGAATTCCTTTTTCACCTGACTCCATAAGTTCTATTTCATGAGGAACCTGTCCGAGCAGGGGAGCCTTCAGAGAATCTGCCAGATCCTTTCCTCCGCCTTCACCGAATATTTTATATTTTTTTTCAGGTGCGTCCGGCGGAATGAAATAACTCATATTTTCAATGATGCCTAGAATAGGAACTTTTACCTGAGCAAACATTGTTGCAGCCTTGGATGCATCCAGAGTGGCCACCTTCTGAGGAGTCGTCACAAGTACTGCACCGGAAAGATCGATGAGCTGTGCAAGGGAAAGCTGAACATCTCCAGTGCCGGGAGGAAGATCCACAAGCAGATAATCCAATTCACCCCAGACAACATCGTAAAGAAACTGCTCCACTGCTTTTCCAAGCATAGGACCTCTCCATACAACCGGCTGATTCTCATCCACTAAAAATCCGAATGAAATGATTTTAATGCCGAACTTTTCAACGGGATATATTTTATCCTCTTCTGTCTGAAGAGCAACTCTTCCGTTGAAGCCTGCCATCTTGCCGATGGACGGTCCGTAAATATCCGCGTCCATTACGCCGACCTTCAATCCCTGTGAAGCCAGATATGCAGCAAGATTGATTGTGACTGTGGACTTCCCCACTCCGCCTTTTCCGGAACCGACTGCAATAATTTTTTTCACTCCGGGAACCTTGTTGGAATCATCCAGAGAAAATCCAGGATCTACTTCAAATTTGATTTTGAGCTTGCCTGTGATCTGTTTGGAAAGAAGCTGTCTGATCTGTGCTTCGAGTCCGATCTGCAGCTTTCTGTCTGAATTTGGAACCTTGAGCCGAATGATCGCTTCATCAGGAAGTACGTCTACACCAAGAAGCATTCCAATGGAAATGATATCCTTTTTTACATCAGGATGTTTAATTTTATAAAGTTCTTTTTTTATCTGTTCACTGTTCATTATTTTTTCCTTAAGGACAAATCAGTCCTGAATTTCTCCTCTCATAGCCTGCTGCATCGTAACACCAAGAGAAAGAAAGTATGCTGTATGAGTAAAATAGTCCATCATTCTGGATCTTGAATCGTCGTCGATTTCCTTGACCTCTTCAAGAGAAACTTTCATATGATGCAGCCATCTGACTGCCGCTTTTTCTCCCATATTAAAAGGCATATGTCTTCCAATCAAAGCAGGATGTCCTTTTCTTTTGGAGAAGTAAGCGGGTCCGCCCATCCTCTGCATAAAAAATTCTACCTGGTTCTGTATTGCCTCTTCCATACTTCTATTCTTGAAAATATTCTTAAACCATTTCTCTTCTTCGTCATTGTAAACTTTTGCATAAAAAGTCCTGCTCAGTTTCCAGAAAGTCTCTTCACCCAGTCGGTTA
The DNA here is from genome assembly GCA_052033835.1 of Spirochaetota bacterium. Classification (GTDB taxonomy): domain Bacteria; phylum Spirochaetota; class Leptospiria; order Leptospirales; family Leptospiraceae; genus DAORDI01. The sequence goes on along the minus strand of JBPOJG010000043.1, from coordinate 2,263 downwards.
TACAGATTGACCTCATCAATTCTCATTGCTCTCTCAATAGAGAGGCCGGTTTTCTGTTCTACAAGTGCATCGAGTTCGCGCATGGATTCAGGTTTTTTTCAGTATGCCTGCAGGTCAATTTGTTATCAAATGTTCTTTTCTTATTCCGAGAACATAATACATTTCAAACTCAGATTCTTTCGTTTTTATTCTGCCTCTAGGTTCAAAAACAAATTTATTTTCGGTCATTTTTTTGACAGCCTCAGATACATTTATTTTTCCGGCTGTGCCTGCAGACTCCATTCGACTGGCAATGTTGACAGTGCTTCCCCAGATGTCATAGGAAAACTTTGTGCTTCCGATGATTCCAGCCACAAGCGGTCCGGAATGAATTCCAATTCTGATTTCCCAGAAGCTTTTTCCGGATCTTTCCCTTTCTGCTTTCATTTCTTTCATGAAACTTTGAATTTCCAGTGCTGCAGATACTGCGTCTTCCGAATGAGTATCATTTTGAATTGGAACTCCGCCTACACACATATAAGAATCACCGATTGTTTTCAGTTTTTCCAGATTATATTTTTTGCATACCTGATCAAAAAAGGAGAAACACAGATCAAGTTCAGCAATGAGTTCAGGAGGATTCATTTTTTCAGCAATTTTGGTAAATCCCACAAAATCAGTAAAGAGCACAGAAGCGGATTCAAATTCTGTGGGAGAGGCTTTTCCGAAACTTTTCAGTTCCTCGGACACACTTACTGGCAGAATATTAAGCAGAAGTTTTTCATTTTCTTTCTGTTCTTTTTCTACAATATCGAGAAGTCTCTGATTTTCTCGTGTAATGACAGAAATCGAATTATATAGAAAAAACTGTCCCACGGAAAAAAAGAAAAGAGCCATAATAAAACTCATCCAGGTAATTCGGTCAGAACCGGGATTCAGTATATTGACAGGTGCAGCAATTCCGGTCAGAACAGAAATGCAGATGAACGAATAAACAATTAGAGAGGAAATGATGATAAAAAGAGGCTGATTCGTATCTGATGAATAGAATGCACTGATCGCTCCCATGATAATATATCCCATGATCGCCCAGGAGTTGACATTTCCTGTAATATAGATCAGAATACCGCCTGCCACAATATCCAGAAAAGCGGGTATGTATGGAAGAAATTTATATTTTTCATAATTAAAATAAAATTTCCTTTCTGCAGTCATCCAGAATACAGAAAAAATCAGATTCAGAAGTGCAGGAAAATAGAAAAAATTCACCTTATCAGAAGATATAAAATAAAAGATACAGGCGTTGATCAGAATTCTTCCAAAATTCGGATAGACAGATTTTTTTTTCTGTGACAGTTTCTTTTCCTCATCCAAGTCAAGCATAACAATCTCTCATAGTTACTTCTCATTTACATTAAAATTTATTCACCGGAATTTTCTAATCCTTTTTTTCCGGCTGATTTTTATACTGAATTGGAGTCACTACTGTAATTTTCTGAATCCTCCTATGATATTTTTCTTTTTAGTGCGACTTTGTCAAGTCGAATTACGATTCCGGATCAGCTTTCAAAATTCTTCTCAACGCATCTCCTTTTCTCAATCGGTTTTAAGGAGTCATGAATTATTCCGCTCATTAAGTGCAGAAAATGTGCTGACTGTCCTGTCCTGTACATATATCCTGTCAGTATGTTCACAGGAAAAGGCATCTAGGCTGACAGATTCAGTATCAGAACTTCTGGAAATTTACGGAGGAACTTACTTTATCACAGAGACGATGGCTTGGGATAAAACAGGACTGTAGGGATAGGCTATCGCCAATGCTGTCAAATTAAGACAGCACAGGTCAATGTTGCGGCTCGCTTTGCGGGCCGAGGCATCCAGCCGGAGGCAGACGTCGTGTTACAGCAAAAAACAAGCAGCTAAAAAAGGAGAGTGCTATGAAAATATTTTTAACTTTTATTTCAGTAATTTTCATTATACTTGGACCATTATATTCACAGGCAGACAGCAGTGAGGAAAATGAAAAAACTGCCAGAGCAGTAAAGGACATTGAAGATTCTCTGAAAAGGAATCAGGAAGAACTTGAGGCTTTGAAAAAAAGACTTAAACAGACTGAGACTGCAGGTTCCTCAAAATCTGCCAGTGAAGAAAGTTATGTGTCCCCACTGAAAACCGGAGGACTGACTCCCGATTACAACCGCTCAATGTTTATCGATGCAGACCAGTCAAGGTTTTTCAACAAAAACCAGAAGCCTTGGCTGAACGACTGGATACGGGCAGGAGC
>JBPOJG010000444.1:0-18101 GCA_052033835.1 Spirochaetota bacterium | reverse complement strand
TCTTCCAATGCAAGAGTAAAATGATAATCTGCCTTATCTAGGTCACCTTCTCGAAAAAAGGTTTTTCCTCTTTCTTGGTTTTCATGAATGAATGTTTTAGAAAATCTGGACAAATCCTGCTCCGGCTACAGTACCATTTTCGGAACAGTAAATTACTAAACTTAAAGACAGTACTCAATTTCAGGAAAAAACTTTTATGCGAACCCTAATGATACATAATATCATTATGCTGCTCTGAGACAATGCGTGGGAACTACTTCAGAATCTCCCCAAAAAACTTTTCGAGAAGCGGATTTACGATATCCGGCCTTTCCATCGGACTCAAATGTCCTGCATTTTCTACAATATGAAACTCTGATCCGGAAATCTTATCAGACATAAGTTTCATTCCTTCCTTCGGGGTAATCATATCCCGATCCCCTGCCACAACGAGAGTAGGAACTGCTATCTGAGATAGGAGAATTTCAGAGTCCATTCTGCCCTGAAGTGCGATCACTTGAGAGGAAAGACCCTCTGCAGTATTTTCTGAAGCAATGGAAAAAAGAAAATCCATCAGATTCTGATTTTGGCGAGAGGACTCAGAACACATATCCGGGATAAACATCTTCAGGAAAGGATCAGCTCCATTCTCACGGATAAATTTGACAGTCCCTGCTCTCTTCAGTTTCACAGGATTTGCATCGGCCTCCGATCTAGTATTCATCAGCAAAAGACCGGCGAGTCGTTCAGGAATTCTGTCTGCGATTCTCATTGCGACATACCCCCCCATGGACAGACCCACAGGAATGATTTTTTCGGAGGGAGAAAGAGATGCAATCACTCTGTCGGCCATATCCTCCAATGTGAAAACTGTCTCTTTCGCAAACTGACCTGCTCCAGGAAGATCAGGAAATTGAGCATTATATTTTTTCTCTAAATAAAACTGCTCCTTCCACATTTTATGAGTCAATGGAAACCCGTGCAGGAAAACGATTTTAATATTCTGATTCATATTGATTCATCAGATTATGTATCCAATGTAAAAAGTCAATCCACCTTTCTGAGTGCATTATTCCCAATGTCTGCAATATAAAGCCCAGCACCGTCGCTTGTGAGCATTGCAGGCGCATTCAGCCTCCCTGTTCCATACACACCGTCCACAAAACCGGAAGTGCTCATTGTACCTGCAAAACTGGTGACAGCCATCGTTGACAGGGTAATTTTTCGGATCACATGATTGTTCGCTTCCGCAAAATAAAGATTTGTTCCATCCGAAATGATTCCATCGATCCCATTCATTCTTGCAGATGTGCCTGTTCCGTCCGTCACCGTGCATACGACCGTGGGCGGAGCAGAGCCTGCAATCGTTGTAATCACTCCAGCTTCGGTAATCTTTCGAACGGCACAATTTCCCATATCTCCAAGAAACAGATCTGTTCCATCCGTAGCCAGACCTCCTGAAAAACCTCCGCTGTCCTGAATCTTTGCACCTGAACCTGTCCCATCCTGGAAACCAGTCACGCCGTTTCCGATAAAATTGGAGATTGTATTGGTGGACAGATCTATCTTTTTGATAATACCTGCAGTGCCTATGTACAGATTTCCGTTTAAAGCAGTCAATCCATAGGGGCCAGTCAGGCCGGACTGAAGGGTGCTGACCGAATTTCCTGATATGTCCAATTTTCTGATTCTGCCTCCCGCATAATCAGCAACATAAAGATATCCGGAATAGTACACTAGATTTGCAGGAACATCGAATGTAGACCCGGTCAAGGATCCATCTATCCCGCCCGACACGCCAGACTGACCTGCAAGTAAAGTTGTACTGCCTGAGGAAAGATCATACTTCAGTATTGTATGATTTGTAGATACGGCCAGATAGAGAAATGAACCGTCCGTTGTAATACCGTTCAGTCCTGAATACATAACGCCGCTGCTGATTGTAGTCAGATTGCCTGTCAGATTCAAAGTGTTTATAATTGTTCCCCCTACAAGAGCACCGTATTGATTCCCTGTACTGCAGGAGATATCGACATTTGAAACATTAGCTGTAATCGTACCAGAGGAGTTCGTGAGGGTACAATTCTGTCCTGTCGGATAGGAAACAATACTGACACTGTAGGCTGTTCCTGAATTCAGTTTTGAACTGAATGTATAAGAGCCGTTCGAGCTGATACTCTCAGCGGTGCCGTTCAATGAAACAGAGATGATTCCGCTTAGACCAAAAACAGTTCCCCCTACAGAAAAAGAGGATAACGCAAGAGAGGAAGCCGCGGCAGCGGATTTAGAAGAAGTGTCCATTAGAAATTTCAGCTTAGGACTTCTGTCAACACTGCACTGTAAAAAAAAAGAAAAGAACAGTATGCAGAAGATCCGTTTCATACATCAAAGATTGACGGATATAAGAAAAAATGTCAATAATTTTTCATTTCAAATCAAAAACGGGAAGTTCAATGGAAATACATACCAATTCCTTGGAATACGTATCCAGACTGTTCTTTAAATTGAATGCACTGACTTTCCCATTAAAGCGATTCACAGTTTTTTGCACATGAGTCAGTCCGAGTCCAAAATCCAGGGTACCGTAATGTTCCTGCACGATTTTGGAAATTCTGAAAAACGGTTCAAAGATCAGATTCTGATAGTCCAGAGTAATGCCGACAGGCTCATTTGGCCTTTCTTCAGGGTGACTCAGAAAACTTACAGTCAGAATCGAATTTTTCTGGATCTCATAAAGAATGTAAATGGATGTATTCGGTTTGGAAAATTTCATCGCATTGATCAGAACCTCTTTCACTGCATTTGCAAAAAAATCGGAATTCAGGCTGACCCAGTACATTTCGCTCAGTTTTGCATTTTTACCGATTTTGACGGAATGGCTCTTCAGTGAAGCCAGTGCAGAAAGTGAATCTGCAGTCTTTTCGACAAGTTCTGTAAAGGCTTTCAGGCTTACGGGTTCAGTCTTCACCGGATTCCGGATAATATAGTCGATTTGTGCCAGGACATTTGTGAGTTTTTCGGAGACCTTGGTATTTTCAAAAAGAAGATTTATGATATCTTTGGGTATTTCATAATGATCTTCCCTTTCGACTGCAGTCTGTTTTATGAGCTGAATTATGGATACAAGAAGTCCGATTCCCGCTCCCTGAACCAGATTTGTATTGAGACTTCCAATCAGATCGCTTTCCACCTTGTCCGAATCTCTTTTGATGATTGATTCTTTCCATAAATTCCAGTTCAGCTGATTCTCGACTCTAATGTCCCTTTCTCTGTCAAGTGATGTCTGCAGCCTTCTGTATTCCGCGAATTCATATGCATGATTCAGTCGAGATACAATTTCATCCTGATTGAACGGTTTTGTGATATAATCATATACACCGTATTTCATAAGACCGGCTGCAGTCTTAGCATCATTTTCGGAGGTCAGAACAACGAACACAGGTTTTATATTAAGAGCATTGACTTTTTCAATGACTTGTTTTCCGCTGATGCCGGGCATATTCAGATCAGTGACAAATACCGGAGAAGGATTTTCCGCAAATGCTGAAACCGCGGAAGCAGGATCATTAAAATCTTTTACAATATATCCCTCCTTTTCCAAAACGGATTTCAGAAGAGCAGTATTCAGCCTGTCGTCATCCAAAATATAAATTTCTCTTTTATTCATTTCATTCTCCAAAATCCAGACGAGTCAGACTGATTCCGGTATAATAATAAGACAGAATATCCCTGTAATCAAAACCTTTCAGCGACATTCCGTGAGCTCCCCATTGACTCATTCCCACCCCGTGACCGAAACCTTTTCCTTTAAAAAACAGACCGTTCTCATTTTTATCAATTTCGAACCTGAGAGATTTCAGACGGCCGAATCCGATCATCCGTCTGAAGTCCTGCCCTTTGATTTCGGTCTTTGCATTCGATCCGACAACTTCAATCATATCAGCTCTGCCGGAAGGGCTGTCTGCACTCTTTCTAATGTCCTTGATTTCTCCAAGATTTAATGAACTCAGCTTCTTTGTGACAGAATCCCAGTTTTCCGAGAGTGTCCATTCCATTTTATTTCCCAGATCACAGTATTCAGAATCCTTAGGAACCGCATACTCCAGTTTCTGACCCCAGACCTCTTCTGCAGATGCAGTTTTCCCGCCGCTGTGACTGTGATAATAAGCAACAATCGGTTTTCCAGAATGAATCAGAATCTGACTTTTAGTCGCATTGACTGCATTTGTTGTTCTGGAATTTTCCTGCCGGATTCCAAGATACATCTGAGAACTGACATCTGCCTCCATATCAAATTCTCTGTCTCTGTTCTGAAGCATCTGGTACACTGCATAGGTTCTTGCCGCCACCGACTGAGTCTTCAGGGCCTCCTCGTGCCAGCCAGCCGGCATTTCAGAAGGAACAACAGAAAGAAGGTAACTCTCCAAAGGCAGAACATTCACTGCATAGTACCCGCCGCCCTGTATCGGAACGATCTTCAGACTCCCGCGATACGTTCTGTCTTTCAGTCTGAATCTTTCATCGGAAAACTGAAGCTTCAGTTCTGAGGTCAGACTTTCAGTATAATGCTCTTTAAATGAAAATTTATTCTCAAACACTCTGTCAAATCCTGACGCCTCCGCATGAATGCCTTTTTCACTGAAGACTTCAAGGTCATCCGTGAACTTTGCGAGTTTGATTCTAACAGAGGAGGGAATCTTTTCCTTGAATTCAGGAGTTTCTTTCTTGAACATTGTACATGCTCCGGCAAAAAGAAAAAGATACATCAGGCAGCATCCGCAAAATATCTGTTTTGATCTGTTTTTAATTACACTCATTAATCGTATTCTCCATATAAACTCTCAGCCTGGCGGCAGCGGCTCCTCTGTCTGCGTCGCAATTGCAATCATCATTTAATTTACTGAGCAGCAGCTTCTCCTTTATATTCTTTCCAGAAAGGCGACTGATTCAAGGTGTGATGTATTCGGATAGGGATCAGTAATCAGAATGTTCTTGAGACTGTAAGCGGTCCTGAGAGACTCCAGGTCAGTTTCCTGGGAATAAGGATTGCAGGATATATAAAAAATATATTCCGGCCTCAGGTCAAGAAGAAGATTCACCATTGAACCCCCGATTCCCGCTCTGGGAGGATCGAGAAACACTGCTGATTCAGATATATTTGCAGAGGAAGCAGTTTTTTCCCGCATCGAAAAAAGATCCATCTGTCTGAATAGAATCTTTTTATCAGGATATATTTTCATTACATTCTGCTCTGCAAGTCTGACAGAGTCCGGTGAAATGTCAAATCCGACAGCCGTTTCAAAATACTCCGCAAATACTATGCTGAAAAGTCCTGTCCCGCAGAAAAAATCAGTCATCATTTTTCTGTTCTTCATATTTATGAGTTCTTTCTCAATAAAGGAAAGAATAGGATAAAAACCTTTCAGGTTCGGCTGAAAAAAGGAATTGAACGGAACATCTGCCAGTTTTCCAAGAATATTTTCAGTAAAAAAACTTCTTCCCTTAATTACAGTATATTCTCCATCGGCAGAGACTTCAGACTTCTTTCTGTTAAAACAGAAAACTACACTGTCAGATTCAATTCTTTCTGCTTCTGCTCTGAACAGTTTCTCTTCTTCTGTGTTCCTGAAATCCTGAGTAAACGTAAATATTGTCATCGTTTCTGTTCTGTCAGAGTTTGTTCTGAGGGTAATATATTTCAGGAAACCTGTCTCGGTTTTTCTGTTGTAGGCAAGTCCCTCCGGAATCATTTTTCTGCATTGAGAGAGTATTCTGTCGGCCTCTTCCGACTGCAGTTCACAGGATTCAATGTCAATGATATTGCGAAAATTGCCTTCCTGCCGGAGACCGATTTTTTCAGGAAATACTGCAAAATCCATCCTGTTTCTGTATCTGTATTGAACGTCAGCCGGAACGAGAACCGGACTCACGTCAAAATTTCGGAGAAAATATTCTGTGTGAGGAGCTGTCTTTACCCTGAACTGTTCTGAATAATCCAGATGCTGAGCCTTGCATCCGCCGCATTTTCTGAAATACCTGCATTTGGAAATATCTTTTACTTCAGATTGAACAGATATCACCCTGTTCCATCCTCTCTTAGGTTCAAATTCCACCTCATCTCCAATATTCAGATAAGGTATGGAATATGTTCTTCCCTCGAAAGGAACTGCAGAATTCAGGTCAGGCAGAACCGAAGAAGCTCTCGCTTTTATGATTCTCATTGATTCAGAATTTCTAGTTTTACTTCGCTCAAAGATTCAAGGCTTCCTGTCTTCAGAAGCGCCTGAAGTGTATGCTTTTCCGAAAGGGTGATGAATTCATTTTCCATCAGCTGATTCAGAATTTCTACAACAAGTTCATATTCAAGTCCGAACAGCTCAGAGTAGATCCACTGAATGGAAAGTTTCTGACCGGTTCTTTTGTGGTATCTGAGAAAGGACATACTGATATCTTCAATTTCAGCCCTTCTTTTGACCAGAGGGCCCATTGTTTCGAGTACAAAATATATCTCAAATTCATCCTTAAAAAGCTCAAGCATATGACCGTATATTTTGGGAGATACAAGCGGGATATTGTATATATTGTCTTCAAGAGCAAGAAAAAGATTTCTTTCATCATCCTCGCTCAGGTTTGTAAATTTTGTAAACTGAGAGATGACCTCGGGAGACAGAATCATTAAAAACTGAGCAGCCAGTTTATATTCATGAACATCCCGCACAAGAAACACAATAATCGAACAGAGACGTTCCTGACTCATCAGTTTCCAGAATGCACTGGACTTTACTGCAAAATAGTTGACAGCAGCCTTTCTTCTGTCTACCATCTTCTGAATATTTGCAAAGTTTTCATAGTCTTTCGCTAGAATTCTGTATAAAACTTCATTAGACATCTTCTCTGCAATCTGTCTGGTTTCTTCGGGTTCAGAGATGCTGAAAAAATATCGGAGCAGATCCAGAGCCGCTTCCGATTTTGAAGCAAAAATATCCAATATTGCAGGCTGACACTGCGAAAATGCAGAAATAGCGACACTGAATGTATTGGAACCTTCCATAAATTCATCCAGTTTCTTTCTGGCAATGCACAGACTTTCCAAATTCCCAAGCCAGGTGTTGTAACTCAGTACGGACTTACAGTTTCCTATGCAGGATTCATAGAGTCCTGTATCCAGAAAACATTTTCCCTGATCTTTAGAATTGTCCTGCTTCAATTTATTCCTGCAGCTCCCCGCAATCTCTCATTTCAGGAGCGTAGGGATTTTTTACATCATCGCCTTTTGCAAGCCAGAATTTTTTTTCCATCGGGCAATAAAATTTTCTATATCCAGTGCTGATTTCTTCTGCTTTCAGAACAGAATGAAGTTTTTCGGAAAATACAGATATGCTGCCTGCAGTCTCTGACTGATTAGCGGATTCTAGAACTGCAAGCATTTCAGAAAATGATTTTTTTAACGATTCCTTATCCGCAGAAACAGATGCTTTCCTGACTGCCTCTTTCAGGCCGGTCAAATCAGGCTTTGCATTCCCCTGTGCCAGAAAAAGTTCATACACTTTTTTGTTTTCCTCAAGTACATTTGAAACCAGTTTTAAGTTGTTCTCAGACTGCGTCTTGGAGCAGGAAAGAAAAAAAATGAACACAAATAATAAGTACAGTCTAGTCATATTACCCTCTTACTTATTTTCGGCGACTGATTACTATAAATAAACAATGTATTCCGAATAATAATGTGCTTATTTTTTACTCAGTTTGTTTTCTATTTAGACTAATTCAATATTTAGATTTATCTAAATATTAATATTCCAGTTAAAAAATCTAACCCAATTTATCGGAAGGCAAGAATCTGTCCGCTTTTTGTTTATATTTACCACAAATACTGTTTACCAGTTATGGCATGAATCTTGCTTAATGGGGGTCGTAAGGGAGATTCCCTATGATAGAACTCAAATATGGTACAAGACGGGTTGTTTCTTTCAGAGGTGCGAAGAAAGTAGTCGGCGGACTGACCGAACAGAACAAGATCCATGTCCTTCTGCATATAAGCAAGGAATTGGCAAAAGCAGATAAAGAAGAAGATCTGTTTGCAGCAGTATGCAGTCTCTGCAAGGAGATTTTTGAGTGCGACAATATTACACTTCGGCTTTGGAACGGAGAAAAACTTTATCCTGTCGCGTTCATTGCGGAAACGATCCCGGAAAAAAGAGCATTGCTGCCCGAAGAAGGGTATTCAGGGAAAACATTTACTGAACAGAAATCCAATCTGATATACAATCTGAAAGATACTCATTATATTGATGAAGGAGAGGAGACTAGGTGTGTAATCTGCGTACCGATTACAAACAGAGAAGAAAAACTAGGCACTATCTCTGTGGAAAGCAATACTGAATTTTTCTACAAAGAAGATGATCTTGAAATTCTGGAAGCTCTTGGATCACAGCTGGCTCTTGCACTCACAAATGTCAGACTCATTGAAGGAATGATAGAGGCCAGAAAAAGGGAAGCTGTTGTTCTTTCTCAGCTGGAATGGGATCTGAAGATGGGAAGAAAGGTTCAGAGTCAGATCATTCAAAGCAGTATCTCGCCCTGGAACGGAATCAGTTTTGCCTCTTTTTATGAACCGATGACAGAAGTCAGCGGGGATTATTTCGGGATAGTAAAAACTGGGAACTCTCTTACCTTCATTTCAGCCGATGTTTCCGGTCATGGAATTCCGGCAGCCCTTGTAACAATGGCTATTCATTCCTATTTTGAGAGATCAGTAGCTCAGGGGATGGGACTTCCTGAAATAATGGAATATCTGGGAAAATCTCTAAAACCGCAGCTCCCGGAATCTACATATTTTACTGCTTTTATAATCCGAATTCATTCCGATTATACTTTCTCGTATATCAACGGCGGACATCAGACTCCTCTGTTTTTCGAAGCGACAGGTGAAACAAGTGAACTGGATTCAGACGGACCTCCTCTTGGAATCCTGGACGTAACTAAAAGGGATTATTCTGAAAAGTTCGGAAAATTCAATTCAGGAGACACTCTTCTTCTTCTGACTGACGGTTTTCCTGAACAGAAAAATCTGGACAGAGAAGAATTCAGTCTGGCTTCCATGAGAAAAATATTTCTGGATGAAAAATATTCTCAGCTCAGGGAAAGAGGAAAATTCAATCCGGAAGAAAGCATTGCTGGTATGCTTAAAACTTGGAACGATTTCAAAGGGGATGCTCCGAAAGGAGATGATCTTTCCATGATAATCCTGTACTGCAATCCATCATTCAACAAGGCCCAGACTCTTTTTAAAAACAGCAAGGCTGCGCTCAAAGAAGGAGATCATGAAAAAACATATGAACTTGCGCTGAATGCGTACAATGAAGATCCTTCTTTTTCGGACAATCTTCTTTTTCTGGCAAAGATGTATTTTAATGACAAAAAGTATAATGAATCATGCAAGTATCTCTCTGAATATATTCAGACAAGCGGAGAAGATACAGCTCAGATTCATTACATGCTTGGCAAGGCACTATTTTATGCTGAGCACTATGAGGATGCAAAGATTTCACTGAGAAAATCCATATCCTGTGATCATACTTATGTAAAATCCAATCTCTTCCTGGCGAAATGTTATCTGAAGGAAAAGGCTTACACTAAGGCAATCAGGACAATAGAGAGAGGTCTGAAAAGTGCTCCGACCGATGAACATCTTCTGAATTCTCTTGAAAGACTGAATAAAAAATACGGACAGGGGGCTCCAAAATGAAAACACTTTTTATCATTATTTTTATAACGCAGATTCAGCTGTTCAATGTATCTGTGCAGGCGCAGGCAGTAAACGCTGAGCAGAAAGATACACCTGAATACAAAATGATGGAACTCAGAACAGAACTGGATTCTTTGAAAAAAACCAGTGCAGAAAATACTGCCAAAATCAAATCCGAAGCAGAGCAGACCAGAAAATCTGCAGATATGCTCTGGATCACTCTCTGTGCCGCCCTTGTATTTTTTATGCAGGCTGGATTTGCACTGGTGGAAGCAGGATTCACCAGACAGAAGAATACTGTGAATATTTTAATGAAAAATATCACAGATTTCACATGCGGGTCAATTATATTCTGGCTGATCGGATTCGGACTGATGTTCGGAATAGGTTCAGCCGGTTTTATTCCTGAGTTTTTTGACTCTTCCGGAAGTCCCAAGGGAGAACTTTTTGCTTTTCTGCTTTTCCAGTCCGTTTTTGCAGGAACGGCTACAACAATTGTATCCGGCGCGATGGCTGAAAGAACAAAGTTCGTATCATATATTGTATTTTCTGTGGTTATGACAGGTCTGATTTATCCGATATTCGGAAACTTTGCCTGGAAAGGACTCTTTCCCGGAAATGAAAAGGGCATACTGGAATCAATGGGTTTCATCGATTTTGCAGGTTCAACGGTTGTGCATTCCATCGGTGCATGGGCAGGACTTGCAGGAACGCTTCTGCTCGGGCCTAGACTCGAAAGATATCACGACAATAAAATTGAGCCGATTTTCGGACACGATATGAGTCTTGCTGCCTTGGGGGTTTTCATCCTTTGGTTCGGATGGTTCGGATTCAATCCGGGAAGTACAGGCTCTGTTCAGTCCGGAAGTTTTCCTGTTATTGCAGTGACCACAAATCTGTCTGCATCAGCAGGTGCAATCAGTGCAATGATTTTTTCATGGATTGTATTTAAACTTCCTGATATGGGAATTACTTTAAACGGTATCCTCGGCGGTCTTGTAGCAGTCACCGCAGGGTGCAATAATATTAATCCACTTTCTGCAATCCTGATTGGATTTATAGCCGGTCTTCTTGTAGTGGGGGGAGTGATTCTTCTGGACAGACTGAAAATTGATGATCCAGTCGGTGCTGTTTCAGTTCATGGACTCTGCGGCCTTTGGGGAACAGTGGCTGTAGGTTTTTTTGCAAATCCTGCTTATGGCGGAAATCCTGAAGTTAAAGGACTTTTCTTCGGAGGTTCATTCAAGCTGCTGGGAGTTCAGCTTCTGGGAGCAGGTCTTGCATTTGCGGTTTCATTCGGCCTGGGTCTGCTCGTTTTCCTCGCTCTGAAATACACAATCGGACTGCGTGTTTCAAAAGATGAGGAAATCATAGGTCTCGACGTGCTTGAACATGGAAATGAAGCTTATCCAAATTCAAAATAATGTGTAACTGAGGCCGAACCAATAGGTTCTTTTCTCTGCAGCAGGTGATCCGTCGGAAATGTCCTTTCCGCCGGCATTGCTTATCATTGGATACAAATTACCATTTCCAAATGCATTTTTAATTACTGCAAACATCTCCAGATTTTCGAGCATTCGAAAATTAATACTGAAATTTGCGAGCTGATTTCCGTCCACTCTCTGATTTCGGGGTGAGTACCAGGATGGGTAATAAAGAAAAGTCAGACCGAAAGTGAGTTTTTCTGATGCAAAATAAAGTGAATTCCACCGGAATACATTGCTTGGATATCCTTTAAACTGTCTGTTCGTGGGATCACTTGTCAGATAAATACTGTCTGTCTGACCGGATGAAGCAGAAAGAAGTCTGACGATGGAATGACTCGCAGTAGACTGAAAAATTTTGGATTTGAATGTAAAACTTGTTTCAAGTCCTCCCTGATTGATCTGTCCCGGATTGTTCTTGTAAAACCAGTATCCGTTCCAGTTTCCAGGAATGTCGCTTCCGAGTCTCGGCATCACACATCCGTTCGGACCAGCCATTGTCGTGGACGGTTTATCACAGTAAAGAACTCCCACGTCAATAATCTGAATCGCTTTATTATAAAAGAATATAGTTTCCATTTTCCAGCTTGAACTTATATCCCAGTTGACCGCAAATTCATGACTTCTCATTTTCTCCGGACGAGTTTTTGCAGTATCACCGTAATATCCTGTCGGATTTCCGTTTGCATCAAATGAATTCGGTATCGCGGAAGGCTGTACATAAGGAAAGTTCTGTATCCTCAGATGCCCGTCGCCTTCGAATCCTCCGGTATATGATGCTCCTACTACACCTCTGAATCCTTCCTGATAGGAAAGTCGAAAACGGAGACTGTTCGAATGTGCGTAAAGAGTTCCGATTCTAGGAGCCAGGTTGCTCCCCCAGTATGGGTGTCTGTCATATCGGAATGCACCGAAAATATCCCATTTACTGTTCAACTTGTAAAAATCTTCCATAAAGATACTTCGGACGGCAATACTTCCCGGATAAACATATCTGTTTCTGTCATTCGGTCCTTTTCCCTGATTGTCCAGAAGAATTGCATTGTCTGCAGTATTCTGAGAATAATTGAGAATGAAATTATTTCCATCCGCGTTCTTCTGACCCATATCATATTTTCTGAATTCAGTACCGATGGCAATATTGTGATTTGGAATAATGTCTTTTAATGTGAAAATCATGGATCCGCCGTAACGATATTCTCTGGTTCCGCCCAGCGTCAGCCCCTGATTTGAACGAAGAAATATATCATCCTGAGTATAGTATGTCTTGAACTTTGCAGAAAGTTTTTCGGACCAGTCATATGTATACGTGAGGCTGCCGTGCTTCACATCATTCTGAAGTCTGTTTCGGTCTCTGTACCAGTTGTAAAGGTCCCTAGTCTGATTTGTAAAAAAACCGGTAAACTCAAGACCCTTATACTGAATGACCGAGGTCACAACATCCTGATTGGAGCGTTTGAGCCTGCTTCCGCCGGTGGCTACATTCTTTTTGAGTGAGGCAGTCATATTCGTTCTGTCCACATCCCATAACCCTCTCTGCCAGTCATAAAACCCCTCAGTTCCTGCATAAGACTGTGATCTCGCCCATCCTTCAGAGCGGATCTCCTGCCCATTGTATTTTGCTGTGGATGCCTGAAAGAATGCTTTCAGATCCTTTATTTCTTTCCCTTCAAATCCTCCGGAAAGCGTTCCTGACTGATAGCCGTTTGCACCTGCCAGACCGGATCCGCTGAAGCCTTTGCCTGTATCCGCTTTTTTTGTAATAATATTGATCACGCCTAAAAGAGCTCCCTGTCCGAGAGTTACTGATCCAGGTCCTCTGATTACTTCTATTCTTTCTATATAATCAAGGCTCATACCATTGATCACTGAATCAGGCGGTCCCCAGAACCATTCAGTATTCAGATTGTGCCCATTGATCAGTAGAAGAGTCTTTGCATTGTTATCAGGTGCAAAACCTCTGAAACCTGCGATAGTGTCATCCTGATCCTCCACAGTAAAAAATCCGGGAACATACACAGTCAGAAGTTCGTTCAGAGTCCGAGCGCCGCTGTGTTTGATCTGCTGTCTCGTAATTACAGAAACAGATGCAGGCTGCTTCTGTGCATCGTCAACCACGTTTGATGCAACAGACACTTTTTCTTCTTTCTCTGCCAAAATTTTGAATACTTCTTCAGAAGATTTAGCAATGTTCTCTTTTGCGACAGGGAAGTTCAGTTCCTTATCCTTTCCTAAATTTGTCTGCAGGAGGGCTTCTTCTATATTTTCTCTTCTCTCCGATCTCTTCGAATTTGTACGGATTCTGATGCTTGTCTTCTTTGTGTTTTCAGAAACTGTTTTTTCTTTCGGGATTTTATTTTCATTTTCATCCAGTTTCAGACCTTCAACAGCTTCTGCTTCATCAGAGACAGAGACGGCATCAATGACATTTCCTGTTTCAGGACTGTAAATCTGTGTAAATATGCTCAGGTTTCCATTTGGTGAAGATCGAAAATACCCTTCCACATAAAATGCAGCATTCATCTGCCTGGCCGTCTGAAGGCCGGAAGCCCTGCTGTCTGAAATGACAGTCACTTCATAACCGTGCTGTTCAAGTTCTTTCTTCAAGGAAGTTTGAATCTCACTGGAAACTGAATCCTGTTTTCCTGACTTATGAGGCTGATATGTGTTCAATATGAGAAGTTTCTGCCGTACACTCGCCTGCTCCTGCGGGAAAATGTCGGCAGGCATACTCAAAAAAATGCAAATACTCAGCGTAAGGAGAATTCTTAATCCAGTCATTTATTTCCTCTGCTATAAATTATCATTACAAAGCCTGCGGTCATCCCGGCTTTGACGGGAAATGCATATCGATGCCATTCAGCGCATTTTGCATGATCAAAGCGGCTGCAATACTTGCAATCAAATTTGTCTGAAGAACTGTTTTTTTTACTGATAAATATCAAATCTGTCTGTCAGGCGGCAGCATAGTTAATTCCATTAATCATATTCCGGAAAATCAGAGGAAAGAAAAAAATGAATTGAAAAGAATTCTGATCCTTTAAAAATCTGCAGTATGCTTTTCAACACAGCCCTCGGACGGAAACTAAACCTATTCATTATAATATCATTTTTTTTGTTTAATCACTGCACAGGCACTTATTACGGTGTTCCCGGTTCTGCAGTCTACAGCCGGAGTGAAGCAGTCGCCAGACTCAACAAGGCACTCGTCCTCAAAACAGCTGCCTGCGGAGCCAACGACAAAAACACTTCAGCCGTCTATGCAGTAATCTCGCAAAGTGCATCGAAAACTCTGGATGGAGCTTATTATACAAAAAAAGACATTGATGCTTGTGAGAAATATATTTATGTCTCAGGGTGCAGTACTTACTTTATTCCCTGCAAGGTTTCCTCAAAAGAATTTCTGGAAAGCGGCCCCTATTTTCAAGGAGGGTTCTGAGAAACAGGGATTCGGTACGATTTTTACCTACTGTCCCCGAATGGTGTGACCGGTCTGTCTAGAGGCATACAACCTGAAAGCGACGTTTCGAAACGTCGCTTTCAGAATCCGCAGATCAGCGTGAGAAACAAGCTTCCTGAAAATCAGCATTTTTTGACTGACAAGAGGAATGTTTCAGAATCGATGTAAGTCTAATATGCGAAAACCTATGAAAAAAACGGTCTTGCTTATTCTTTTATCCTCTTTTCTGTTCAGCGGATGTCTGAAGACAAAAAAATCTTCATTTGATATCCGCAGTCCGGCCGGATTTTTCTTCGGCTTTTTTCTGGCAAACTCCACCTTTTCAGTGAGCGGTACAATAACCGGCTTTTCATCCGGCACTCTGATTCTGCAGAATAACGGTAAAAATGATCTGACTCTTACAGCACCTGCGACACAGTATTCTTTCAGCGGAATCAGCTCAGGAACTGCATATTCTATTTTACCGAAATCACACCCTGCCGGACTTTCCTGCAAAATCGAAAACTTGAAAGGAACGGTTACTGGAAACATAACAAATGCAAATATCACCTGCTCAGAGTCAAAAGCAAATGCTCTGTACTCATTAGGGGACACATCAAAATCCTATTGGATGGATTATATCAAGTCGGATGGAAGCAGTCCGATAAATGCGACGGGAACGACGTGCACCGGTTCTGAAACGGGGTATTACAATGCCTGCATTCACGCAGGAGAATTCAAGAAAGTGGCAATACCAAATATCACTTCCTGCGACGGAATTACTGCCGCGGATTCCTTATCTGCTTTCTATTGGAACTGCTTCGTCGGGACAGACAGTTCTGTTTCTGTAATCTCCACAGGACTCAGGGGAGATAAGGGACTAAGTGACTTGATAGATTTTACTTCTCCAGGAAGCTGGCGGAGCAATACAGTCACAGTTTCCTACAATGGAATTACTCACCTGACAACTTCTGCAGGGAAATGGTGGGATAATACAATCACTGTCAATAATACAGGTGGCGGATTATCGACTTCTAAAACAGTCTATATTATCAATGACGGCTCTTCAGCAGTGGATTATCGGATAAATACCGTCGGAACAAATAAAATCGCTCTTCTGGTTCAGCCGGGCATTTTGAAACCTCTCACAGCAGGAACGACTGCAATCAATGTGACAGATAACAGTTTCCTGTGGATTGAGGGAAATTTCCGTG
The DNA here is from genome assembly GCA_052033835.1 of Spirochaetota bacterium. Classification (GTDB taxonomy): domain Bacteria; phylum Spirochaetota; class Leptospiria; order Leptospirales; family Leptospiraceae; genus DAORDI01. Next base: position 2,240 of record JBPOJG010000444.1, on the reverse strand, counting down.
CCGTGACTTCAAATGCAGTTCTCATTTCTTTCCAAAGCAGCGGAGGTACAAATAAATTCAACGTTCTCCGAAAATTCAAAGGAATAGGCAACGGCGGCTATGTCATTGCCAATAATGCATCATCAGCTTCCTTGTTTACCAATGTTTCCGGAACGAACCTCGCGGCAACTGGCGGAAATTTTTTGAATATGAACAATACTAAAAACATTATAAATAATTTTCGAGTATACAACACATCGGCAAATGGGCTTGAAATCAGTCAGAGTGATTTGATAGTATTAAACTCTATGGTAATGAATTCCGGCACGATCAGTTTTCTCAGCAATGGTATGACCTATGCCAATAACATTCTGATAAATAATTCCAGTCTGAATTCCGGGAGCAGCGGAGTCAGTTTTACTGGCGGAACTGTCCGACCAACAACAGTCAATCTGCTCACAGCCAATACTGGGGGAGCCACCAGTGCTCTCGATGTTTTTTCCACATCTCCGAAATTCATAAATACGATAGCTGCTCACAGCGGAGGAATAACACATTATGCAGATAATGCCGGCACAGAAAATTCTGTGTTCAATGGAATACTCAAAACAAGCTCAGCCAGCTGTCTTTCCAGCGGAACCAGTCCAGGAGTGAATTCGTCCTGTGCAAAGATAAACGGGAGCGAGACTGGAGTGCCTTCCGTTACTAATATATCACTCAGCAGCTCCTTTGTCGGTCAAATCACTTCTTCTGATTCGAAAAATACCGGCAATACAAACGGGGCATCCTCCTTCCCGCCTGCAGATTGGCTGGACTTTGAAAATCAGTTCCGAGGCTGGGGAAAGCAGGGAAGTTTTCCAGCTTCAGCAGTCACCGGAAGATGCTCGACAGGCACCTGTCAGATCTGGGACCTCTCACTTAAATCCTCAGACACTGCTGCAAGAAATGTCAATGCCTGTCCGAGCGGAACCGCAGTGGATACTCATATATGGTCGGATGCCAGTGCCGGAAGTCAGGCCTATTGTGACGCAAATTATAAAGGCTCCAAACTGAACGGCACAACCTGTGTAACAGCATTCCTCAGAAACGCAGTGGAGATATTTGGGGATGGAATTGGAAACGAAAATGGAATCTGTGAATCGGGAGAGGATTGCCTGTACACACCTAATATCGGCATCTACCAGGGGCACAGTTCCGATTCATCGAATCCTTATAAACTTGTAAAGGCAAATACAGTCAGTTCCGCAAACACTAATCTCTGTTCAGATATCGGTTCAGGAGGTACAATCACAAATGTCACACTCTGGAAATATGATACAAACGGATATTAACGGCTTCTCACCGAGAGTAATGATAATATATATTTTTATGTTATTTGTTCAGTTGAATATTTTCTCTGCATACAGTCTGGCTTGACGTTTATCTTCAAGTATCTGCAGATCAGTGTGAGAAAAAAGCTTCTGCATTACCATAATACCGCGCATTAAAGTAGTCGATACAGAGTATTTTCCTCTTTCTATTTCACTTTCAAGATCAAATTCTTTTATATAGTTTGTAATCGAAAGTTTCAGTTTTTTGCCTTCTATGACAGCCTGAATATTTACGTTTCTTCCATCACCGTATTTAACCGCATTTTCGATTGCTTCAATTGTCGCAATCCCGGTATCCAGCCGATCATCTTCTGAAATTCCATGAGATTCCAAAAAATGCTCTAAACGAGCTCTTACATACTGAATTGGAGAAAATTCGAACGCTCCAAGGATATCATAATTATCCGAGAAAAGCAATTGTTTATTGATGAAGTCCTTGCAGATTTCTTTAGTATCAGGGTTTACTTTCCAGATAAGCTTATCACCTTTCTTCAGGTTCTGCAGGATACCAGAAATTAAATCATCATTAATCTTTTCGTAACTTCGGTCTTTTTTTTTCAATTCCATTTTTGTCCATGCTGTGAAATCGGTTAAATAACCGGTTAAACCGTGAGAGAATAAGTCTCTCAGAATGAACCAAACTTCCTGTTCCAAAGAATCCTGCATAATAGAATACCTACTATATCACAGTCTTTCTGTAAAGCAAAATACCCAAAAACGTGATTTCTGCATTAAGTCAGCTGACGGAAAACTTCATAGGAAACTGCAGCGACTGCATTGCTGAGGTTCAGGCTTCTGCATTCCGGTTTCATAGGAATATATAGAGTTTTTTCGGAAGGTATCTGTGTCCGGATTTCTTCGGGAACTCCGGATGTTTCATTTCCAAACAAA
>JBPOJG010000260.1:0-2825 GCA_052033835.1 Spirochaetota bacterium | reverse complement strand
TCTTTTAAATTCTTTTAAAACCACTCACCTGAAAACCGCCGAGCGTTTCCGAAAAAAACATTTAAAAAAATAATAGAAACCCGAAGTGCTTCTAAACTGAATAAAGCCGAGGATGACGGACAACGTTTCAGCGCAGCCGACGTTGCAGTGAGGCAAGGAAGTGCGCCCAAAGCGCACCTTCCGCAGACTCATTGCAATGTCCCCGAGCCAATCCCACGATAGCAAGTCCTGTGACTGAACGAAAGAATAAATTTTCATTCGTTAGAAAATTTTTCTGGAGTGAAGGCGCAGGACTTGCGTGCACTCCACTCAGACAAAACCGACTCTCCTCCCAAAATCAGCCGGCTCGGGGCGAGAACTTTCGCATCAGTCCAGCGAAAGTTCGATGCGGTTCGCGCTTTTGTTAGCCGCCGCTTTTTTTCTAATTTCCAGATCCAGCTCGATTCTCAGTTACAATTTCTTTCATTTCTTCTATAGAAATCGGCGGATTACTCCTATGTACCATTGCATGACAGTTTGGGCAAATAGGTATTAAATCCTTTATAGGATCAACTAGAATCTCTTTACCAATATTCGAAATGGGTGTAATATGATGTACATGAATAAATTTGTACCCAACATTTCCATAAGTTTTTTCAAAATCAAAATTGCATATCTTGCATTTATATCCATAGTATTCCAGACACTTCCGTCTGGCGAATGGATTCCGCTCATACATATTATGTTTTACTTCTGTTACTTTTCCTTCATAATACTGTCCCGCCTCAGGTTTATCTTTCACTTCATTCATATTACTCTGTGAACTTACGAAATTAAACCATAATTCTTCCAAATCCATCACCGCTTCTTTCATTATCCTGATTCCAGAAGAATGAGGTGTCCAGGATTGTTTTTTCATCGATTCAGAATCAAAAGCAACGGTTTCTAAAATTTTTTCTTTCATCGGATTCAGTAGGATTTCCAATTCTATGGAGACCCTATATATATTTTTTTTCTTATCCTCCCAATGCGGAGATAAAAAGGGTTCGGATATAACGTATCCTGAGGCAAACACGCCTCTCGGCTCCTGCCCGACCACTGCTATAAAAGCACGGTCACCTATTCGAACACTTTTATGACTGATGCAGCTCCATTCAATAATTATCTTTCCATGTTTTCGCAATTCAGCAATATTTTCTTCCAGATGTATCCAATCCCAATTTTTCGGATTCCATATAAATAAATACGAATCCTGATTTGAAAAAACTGAGTCTGATCTTAATACACCTGTCTCATTCAGTGCCTTCATCAGCTCTGGCTTGACACTGTAAATAAAATATTTTCCTTTGAAGTATCCATCAAAAAATAATTCCCAATATACTTTAGTTCCATCTTCACGTTTTCTCAGATCAATGTTGTATTTTTTTATAATCCTTTTTCCGGAACCGACTATCTTTCCAATTATTGAATTCGTATCATTCCATCCAATAATTCTTGATAATTCAGTTGCTGATGCCTCTTGTTTATCTAATGACGTTATAGTTTTAAAGATGAGAACTATATCTTCATCTATCAGATCCTTATCTTTAAGGATTTCTATATAAGTGTCTTTATTAATATTCTGAGAATTCATATTATATCTTTTTAAAAAAGTGGCGGCTAACGTTACAGCGCAGCCGACGTTGCAGTGAGGCAAGGAAGTGCGCCCAAGCGCACCTTCCGCAGACTCACTGCAATGTCCCCGAGCCATTCCCAAGATAGCAAGTCCTGTGACTGAACGAAAGAATAAATTTTCGCTTCAATCCTGAGTAGCCTCATCTTTTCGAGGCGTATCGAAGGGCGAAAATTTTTCTGAAGTGAAGGCGCAGGACTTGCGTGCACCCCACTCAGACACAACCAACCATCCTCCCAGAACCAGCCGGCTCGGGGCGAGAACTTTCGCATCAGTTCGTGAAAGTTCGATGCGGCTCGCGCTTCCGTTAGATGCCGCTGCTGACTTTCCTAAGATGGTTTTTCCGCTGTTAAAATCTTTCCCGGTGTCTCAAAATACATCTCTCCGTCTATGCAGAATACATTCGGTATATTCTTTTCAAAATTCTCTTTCTGCGCTTCCTTTACAGCGTCATTGAAAATCCTCGTATACTCCATCGCATTCTGGTATGTTTCTATTCTTTTTAATTTATCTACTTTCACTTTCTCACTCCAGAAAATTCTTCAAGACAGACTCATTCAATGCTATATAATCCTCCCGTTCTCCTATTGCCAATATTTCAGGTACCTCACCGGAATTCGAATACGCTATCCACTCGTCTGCTAGATTTTTATATACTTTCCAAAAATTCTTTCTGCTTCTGTAGTATCTTCTTACTACATCCTCCGGACTTACAAAGTGCCCGCCTTTCTTTACCCTGTAATTGATGCGTTCTATGCAGTATTTCGGACTTTCTAAAATTACATATATTACGGTTATATAATATTTCTTTTCCTTCAATTCCTTTATAATTTTAATCAAATAATTTCCAGAAAGCGTCGATTCAAGTATAAAATTTTCTCTTCCGCCTATTCTGTTTTTTAAATTCTTAAAAAATATTCTTCCAGCATGAATATGGCTCCTGACCGTTCCAGGATTTTCCAAATCTCTCTCAATTTCATCTGCGTTTATAAAATCATATTTATACTTTTCTATATATTTCTTTGCAAACGTAGATTTTCCAGATCCGTTCGGTCCTGAAATTATTATCGCATGTCTGTCCAATCCTCATTTTCTCCTTCTCGGGCGAACGCTGAAGCAGTGGCATCTAACGTTACAGCGCAGCCGACGTTGCAGTGAGGCAAGGAAGTGCGCC
>JBPOJG010000399.1:0-4585 GCA_052033835.1 Spirochaetota bacterium | reverse complement strand
TTTGCGATTCGCCCAACAAAATCTGCGAAGGTCACTGAGTTTTAAAATGAAACATACTATCAAAAAACCTGCCTTGCCCTCGATTGCGGGACGCTACTGCGTAAGGATCGACAAAGACAGCCAGATTACAAACGACGCCGACCTTGGGGGAATAGAAACAGAGAAAAATCCCAAATACCGGACGTCCTCGTAGGTTCAAGATGACCTCGCCGCATTATGTCTCATTGGAATGTGGGAACTACTTCGTTAGGGAGGAGACAGTTCGGGGATTATGTCACTTTGGTGTGGGGGAGGGGAATTTCAGTATCAGAACACGGAACTTTTTGAGGGAGTCCAAAAGCCACGAGTATGATTTTTATTCACAGGATTGAGTGAAGCGATTCAGGCAGCTCTTCTTTCCGGTCTGTTCGGCCAGAATTTCCTCAACTTGAACTGAGTTCTGAATTTTCTTCTTTTTTTTCCCTAGAGAAATGATTGTTAGAAGGGCATCAGTAAAAAAACTTGCATTATGCCTCAAAGAAAAGACATTTCTTCCGTCCTTATCATAGGCTCGGGGCCCATCGTCATCGGGCAAGCCTGCGAATTTGACTATTCCGGAACACAAGCCACAAAAGCTCTGAAAGAAAAAGGCCTAAGAGTCATTCTTGTAAACTCTAATCCGGCTACAATTATGACTGATCCTATGCTCGCGGATGCCACTTATGTGGAACCGCTGACTGTATCGGTTTTGACCAAAATCATCGAGAAAGAAAAACCGGATGCAGTACTTCCTACAGTCGGGGGGCAGACTGCTCTGAATCTGGCGATGGCCCTGGTAAAAGAAGGAGTTCTGGAAAGATACGGAGTGCGTCTGATCGGTGCTCAGGCGGATGCGATTCGAAAGGCTGAGGACAGAGAACTCTTCAAGAAAGCTATGGAAAACATAGGAATGAAAGTTCCTAAATCCGGAATGGCATTCAATTTGGAAGAGGCACATAAAATACGTGAACAGATAGGACTTCCTCTGATCATCCGTCCTGCATTTACACTCGCAGGAACAGGGGGAGGGCACTGCTCAAGGATTGAGGATTTTGAAGAGGCCGCGAAGAAAGGTCTTTCTGCTTCACCGATCAGTCAGATTCTGATTGAAGAATCTGTGATAGGCTGGAAGGAATATGAGCTTGAGGTGATGAGAGATACAAATGACAATGTTGTCATTATCTGCTCAATAGAGAACTTGGACCCAATGGGCGTGCATACAGGTGACTCCATCACAGTGGCGCCTCAGCAGACACTGACTGATAAAGAATACCAGTTTATGAGAGACTGTGCACTCAAGATCATTCGTGAGATAGGCGTAGAGACCGGCGGATCCAATATTCAGTTCGCAGTCAACCCTGCAAACGGAGATATGATTGTAATTGAAATGAATCCTAGAGTGTCCAGGTCCTCTGCACTGGCTTCCAAGGCTACGGGATATCCAATTGCAAAAATTGCGGCACTGCTTGCCATCGGGTTTACCCTCGACGAAATTAAGAATGACATTACCCGAGTGACTCCTGCAAGTTTTGAACCATCCATTGACTATGTTGTGACTAAGATTCCCCGTTTTGCGTTTGAAAAATTTCCAGGCTCCGATTCAAGACTCGGAGTGCAGATGAAATCTGTGGGTGAGGCAATGGCCATAGGCAGGACATTCAAGGAAAGTTTCCAGAAGGCTCTTCGATCATTGGAAAATGACAGATACGGCTTCGGTTCAGACGGACATTTAAATGAACTTTTTGAGATATTCCGTATCCCGCAGAATGAAAAGCAGATGTACTTGGAAAATAAGATATCAGTTCCTTCTGACAGAAGAATATTTTATGTGAAGCTTGGATTTGAATATGGATTCAGTGCAGACAAGGTTTTTGAACTTTCGGGAATAGATCCCTGGTTTTTAAGGCAGCTCTATGATCTGCATTTGATGGAAGATCAGTTTATTAAAGATTCTGAAGCAGTGATTCTGAAAATGAAAAAGAGCGGATTTTCCAACAGGCAGCTTGCTTATCTTCTTTTAAGAAAGGAAATTGGAGAGCTTGTTAGTGCAGACCTTCCTCTCAGCAAGGTGAAAGCCGTTGCAAATCAGAAGCTGAAAGAAAAAGAATCTGAGATTGAATCAAAACTGAAATCGCTCAGCATTAAGCCTGTCTACAAAAGAATTGATACCTGTGCCGGTGAATTTGAAGCATTCACTCCTTATATGTATTCGAGCTTTGACGAAGAGGATGAGTCTCTTGTGACTGCAAAAGAATCAGTAATGATTTTAGGCGGCGGTCCGAACAGAATCGGTCAGGGGATCGAATTTGACTACTGCTGCTGTCATTCTTCATTTGCTCTGCAGGAAGCAGGGGTTGAATCAATTATGGTCAACTCAAATCCTGAAACAGTTTCCACTGATTATGATACATCTGACAGACTCTATTTTGAACCCCTTCATCTCGAAGATGTGATGAATATCTATCAGAATGAAAAACCCAAGGGTGTCATCATTCAGTTCGGAGGACAGACTCCTCTGAAGCTTGCAAGAGACCTGGAAAAAAGAGGTGTTCCTATCCTGGGGACAAGTCCCGACTCAATCGACCGTGCCGAAGACAGAAAACGTTTTGCAGAAGTTCTGCATAAGCTGAATCTGAGGCAGCCTCCGAACGGGATAGCCGCTTCCAAGGAAGAGGCAGTGGAAATTGCAAGAAAAATTAATTATCCGATATTGGCTAGACCGAGTTATGTTCTGGGCGGAAGAGCGATGGCAATTCTGAATGATGAGCCTTCTCTTCTGAGGTACATGGAACAGGCGGAGGAGATTTCTGAAGACAGACCGATTCTTGTGGATTCTTTTCTGGATGGCGCAATTGAAGTGGATGTGGATGCTCTCTGTGACGGAAAAAGAGTTTTTATTGCCGGGATCATGGAACATATAGAAGAAGCAGGGATTCATTCCGGTGATTCTGCCTGCATCCTTCCTCCTCAGAGCATATCACAGAAGATGCTGACAGAAATTCGGGATGCCACAAGAAAACTTGCTCTGGAACTTTCCGTAAAAGGACTTATTAATATTCAGTTTGCCATCAAGGATGAAGAACTTTTCATCCTGGAAGTCAATCCTAGAGCCTCCAGAACTGTTCCGTTTGTAGCCAAAGCAATAGGTCTGCCTATAGTAAAATATGCTACATTCATTATGCTTGGAAGAACTTTGGATGAACTGAAACTGGGAGATGAATACAGCGTCAAACTTGTAAATATCAAGGAAGCAGTTCTTCCGTTCAACAAGTTTCCGGGAGTGGATACAATACTTGGTCCCGAGATGCGTTCTACTGGTGAGGTGATGGGAATTGCAGCAACTGCAGGCGAGGCATTTTACAAGTCTCAGATTATGGCCGGAGAAGAACCTCCGAAGGGCGGAACAATCTTTGTGAGCATCAATGACAAAACCAAACCTGAGCTTCTTCCGTTTATCAGATCTCTGTCCAGCCTGGGATATAATTTAATTGCTACTGCAGGTACCCATAAAGTTCTTTCGGAGAATGGAGTTCTTTCTTCTCTCATTCACAAGATCTATGAGGGGGCATATCCTAACGTTGTAGATTATATCAAGGAAAAAAAGATCAATCTGATCATCAATACTCCTCTGTCGAGAGTTACGAGAGATGATGCGTATCATATTCGTCAGGCAGCAATAAAATTCAAGGTGCCCTGCATTACAACCGCAGAGGCAGCAAAGGCATTGGTAAACGGACTCTTGGAAATGCAGAACAAGGGTCTGAGTATTCGTTCACTGCAGGAAATTCACAGGAAGGCATAAAATGGCAGAAGAAAATAAAACAGAAGAAAAACCAAAGCTGAATCTTTCACACAGGTGGAAGATCATACTTGCATTTGTATGGCTTGGACTGGCTCTCGTATACGATATTTCTCCGCTTGACATTATCCCTGACTGGATTCCTGTGATCGGATGGTCGGATGATGTGCTTGTGACTCTGGCTGCAGCGTTCAACCTGTTCCGTCAGATCAGAACACCGAAAGCCTAGTAGAAAGAGGCAATTCCCGCCTCAATTTTATTGGTTGACTGTTTAAAAAAACTGTTCAGACTGCTTTTTAGCATTCATATGTAATAGTCTGGGCAGTTTTATGCGGTCCGACCGATGCACATATTTGCATATTCAGTTTCTGCAGAAGACGGCTTAAAGTGGGGATTTGCTTACTTTAGGATGATCCTCTCATTACAAATTTGGAGATAAAAATGGCAGTTCCAAAGATCAATGTAGAAAAACCGGCCGATGGAGGAAATGCAGCGGCAAAGCTTGTCAGTGCTGCTCCTTCCACACTTAAACTTGCATCCAAAGTGATTCCATTAATTTATAATACATGTCTGAAGTATGGAGTTTCCGACCTTGGGCAGATCGCCTATGTGATTGCTACTGCAGAACATGAATCCAAAATGGGCGAGTGGATGAAAGAAGGTATTTTCGAAAAGGATGAAGCAAAGAGAAATGCCAATTTTGAAAAAAGATACCAAGGCCGTGCTGATTTAGGGAATACAAATCCCGGCGATGGGATAAAATTTCAT
>JBPOJG010000431.1:0-10904 GCA_052033835.1 Spirochaetota bacterium | reverse complement strand
AAAAGAAGATACTCCGTTCAGTACTTGGCTGACCTATGTCTTCAGACTGGAAGACAACGAGTGGCGTCTGATCCACGATCAGAATACTGCACTGGATTTTAATGCATTTGCAAAATCGGCCGGTTTACACTCAGACTAAAATCATTGTTCAAATCCCAACATATGTCTTCATTTTTCCTTTTCCCTTGACTTCAATTTCACCTCTTTCCTCAAATGGATATTTGTCTTTCAACAGACTGTAAGTGGATTCAGAGATATGGATCTTTCCTGGGATACCGGAGGACTCCATTCTGCTGGCAGTGTTGACTGCATCTCCCCAGAGATCGTAGCTGATTTTCTGAGTGCCGATCACACCAGCTGTGACTGAACCGGAGTTGATCCCGATTCGCACACTGAGTTCTGTTCCGTGCGAGGAGTTGAATAAGGGCATATGCTCAATAATATCTTTTGCAAGAAGGAATAATGTTTCTGCATGATTTTTATCCGGAACGGGAAGTCCTGAAACAGCCATATAGGCATCACCGATTGTCTTGATTTTTTCAGCATTTCTTATGGAACTGAGCCTGTCAAATTCAGTGAAGAGATCATTCAGTAGATGTACAAGGCTGGAAGGATTCATTCTGGCTGAAAGAGAAGTAAATCCTACAAGGTCTGCAAACAGTATGCTCGCATCTGTAAAACTGTCTGCGATTGTATTCTCCCCCTTTTTCAGACGGTCAGCAATTTCTTCAGGAAGGATATTCAGAAGAAGTCTTTCCGACTTTTCTCTTTCCTTCCCTATTTCAATCATTGCAGAGTCCAGATCCCGTGAAGTGTGATATAAAAAATTAGAAAGTATTGTCTTTTCCTTCTGCAGACGGATGATCTGCTCTTTCAGATCCTGCACCTTCTCTCCGGCTACTTCACTCGCTTCAAGGATGCGACTGACGTCTTCCTCTGAATATTTTTTCCGTGCTCTCCTTGTCTCCTGACCGTCTATTTCAGTGAGGAGAGCGATTGCAATCGTAGTGTTGTGAAAATCACATGCAGATTCAGGAGTGCTTCCAATTTCTCCCCAGGAGGAAAAGCCGATCATTGGAACATTCCAGAGCTCATTGATCAGCTGAATCTCCTTTTGCATATGGATTCCCAGAGATCTGGAACGGATTGCACAGTCAAACAGGATCATCAAGCTTGGACTTTGAGTATGTTCATCCTCAATGAATTCATTCAGTTCATTTACAGTGTTCTGGATTGTTCTGGCAATATTCGGAGTACAGAATCTGATCTGAGATCCTTCTGGAATATTGCCGCCATAATGAATTGCCTGTTTTTCAAAATCTATTGAGACAGCAGTGCGAATCGCTCTGCCTCCTTTTTCTCTCAGCAGACTAATCGGATACTCGCTGATAAGCATCTGTTCATCCGTAGAGCCGTAAATCTGAAAGTATTTCCTGTAAAGTTCAAGAGCAGGTTCATTGTTGATCTCAAGAACATAGTTTTCCTTTGATTTTGTGACTGTTTTGGGAGTTCCGATTTCCTGCCATCCGCTGATTGCTGTCCCATTCAGTCTGTATTTTCTTCCGTCCAGAACCCAGGCAAGTACTCCGTCCTTTACAGATTCAGTATCATTAAAAATGAACGGTTTATATATATCCCGTTTGGCACTGGCAAGAGCGCCGAATACAGGATACTTGTCATGAAATTCAAACAGACCTTGTACCAGGCTGTCACCGAATACAGTGAGCCCTGCACCTCCAACCGTTAGAAGAAGCTGCGGGTCGCTGAATTCAGAATAGACCCATCTGGAAATTTCTCTTCCCAGCTTCACAGAATCATCAAGCGGAAAAAGTCTGATCCTGAAATGCTCTTTCGGTATGTCTGTCAGAAGCACTGAAGCTGTGCCGGAATTCAGAGCATTTTCTGAAATCTCTTCCCTGCTGCTGGAACCGAAAACAGAAATACTTTTGGATCGGAAAAAATCAGCCAGCTCCTGACCGGAAAATTCATCGGATGCAAACACTGCCGCAAATGAAGGATGAAAGCCTTCTTGGATAAACTGATTGAGGGTGTCGTTCAGTTCAGAAATACTTTTGACTGATACTGTTCTGGATTGCATCATAAAATCATTAAAGACGGTCGTACTGAATTTACAATTCAAAAAAAGGAATTGTAAATATTCTCGTAACTGCTTAGTCTTGCGGCAGCAGCATTCAAGCTTGTGTCGTAGTTACTCTTAACCCACGTTTCGCGCGGGATGTTTAAGCCTGCCTGCGGTTTCGGTAGAATGGAAGCTGCTAAGGGACTGCGTCCCTCGCAGCTTCGCAAGCCGCTAAAAATCCTGCTTTTTCTTCACTTTATGTTGAGAGTCACTATTCTGTTCTTATTTCAGAAGACTGCAGGAGAGTACGATGTTTTTATTCAGTACATCCTTAATGCTGGATTGAATATGAGGCTGGCCTTCACTTTCGCAGTTCAGAAGATTCAATGAATTCTTTCCCTTATGAGTGGAATGAGCACTGATATTCACATCGTAACTGTTTCCCAGTTTTTTCAGCTGTCTGCCGGTCAGTTTCAGATCCTTTGTGGAAAATTTTCCTCCCGTGTGCCCTTTTATTTCTCGGGATGCATATACAGCATTTGGAGAATCCGGCCCAAGATCATTGCCGAATTCAAAAGTCACAGTCACTGTTCTTTTTGTATGTTTGAGTTTTTTTTCTGCTTCAGGAGTGAGTTTGACTTCTAAAGTGAAATCGGGATACAAGGCTTCTTTTTTTTTTGAAGCGTCCTTTGCGAAGATTTGTGTAAATGAAAGAAAAACTCCCGCTGCAAGCAGAACTGACAATTTTAAATTAAGTTTCATTCTTATTCTCCTTTTCGCCAGCATTTCACTGATCCGGAAAATGTAAATCTGATTATCATTTATTTTCATTACACTGACAACGGTCAGTCAGATGTTTTTTTCAGCTCTCAGTGAAACTTTGTACAAGAGTTCCTGTCCAACAGAGGGATAGTATGCCCGAGACCGGTTCAGCCAGTCTGCTCGGTTCAATGAATGTGATCAGTCCTAGAATTCCGCAGAGAATATATGCAGCAGACATAGGGATTCTGAATTTTGATTTCTCAAAATGATAAAAGACAGAAATCAGGATGCATGAGAGAAATATTGATGTCCATTTTATATTTGTCCATATAATCAAATTCTTAATGTTCGAATCAGAAATTGCATCGGCAGTGACTGCTTCTGTAATCTTAAGAAGCTGGGTATTTTCCAGAATGTCTCCAAGGCACATAAGTGCAGAAAGAGCAATCCCCAAATATAAAATAATTTTATTTCGAAGAAAAATATTTTGTCCTGCAGGCAATCTGGATCTGAGGAAAAGCAGGATGGTCAGTGTATATGCGGAGTAGGAGAGGATAAAGGGAAAATCATAAAGATTGATTCTGTCCAAGGTCTGTCTGATTTCCTGCCCTTGCTTTTCTCTGTAATCGCCTAAAAGGCTGTAGGCTTCAGATTTTGAACGGACAAGTTCAAAATCCAGGATTACGCTTTGAAATCTCGCATTCGGCTTCGGTTTAGGCATCCCTGCCTGAATGAGCATCAGTACGAAGAAAAACAGTGCCAGTAATCCGAAGGTTCTGACCAGTTTCAAATACATCAGTTCTGTTCCAAGGTTGCTGTCATTGAACCTTTGGATTCAGGCATTCTAGGGTCAGGTCCATATCCAAGAATTTTCTCCTGAATGAACTCTGCATGTTCGAGTTCTCCCGAAAATATGATCGTCTTTTTTTCTGTATCCACTTCAACAGCATGACCATAGGCATCCTCAAGCCCCATATTGCAGACTTCCATCAGCATTTCTATGACATAGTCATACGTATGTTCATCGTCATCCCAAAGTACCACTCTCCAAGGACCACCTGGCTTCTTTTCCTCAATCTTTGTCTCTTCTTCTACATCAGGCAGTGCTGTCGGCATATCATTTCCCTGATCCTTTTCTACAATTCCAAGCTGGATAAGTCAAGCAAAATGCATCCTTTTTCCTGCTGTTCTCTGTCATTAGACAGAACAAAAACGGTTGAAGAATACCATTCCTGGATTCTGATTATTTTTTTGCTTTATTTTCCATTCAGGTTCCGGCAATATTGGCTTTGAGGCTCAGGGGGTTCCCTGCAGAATATGATGGATCCGAAAAAAAGGGCAGAACTGATTCGGGAAGGCAATGCAGCCTTCAATGAAAAAAACTATACCAAGGCTGAAAAGATCTTTATGGAAACCGACTATAAAGACGGGCTGATCCGCCTCGGCGACTACTATATGTACGATCTGAAAATGCCTCTTCTGGCGTATACTTACTATAAAAAGGCCAACCACCAGCAGAAAATAGATGAAATTTTTCAGAGAATGCTGATGGCTTTGAGTGAGTGGATTGGAAAGGACAAGTTCAAGATCAGTTCTCCGGCTGCCGCTCCCAAACCGGCTCTGAATCCTGATGATTTTACTGTTCACCCAATTCTGAAAGCAAAGGCGATGGAAATCCTCAAGAAAAATGAGACTGCCCAGAAGGAAGGCAGTGCAGGAAAAAGAAAAATCTGATCCGATGTCAAATATCGGATTATTTCAGTTATTTACCCTGATTCAGAGATGAGATATATATTTTCATTAGTTTTTATCGTTGTATTCTGTGCAGCAAATTATCAGATATACTCAAACACAAAAAAAAAGACAGAGATTTATAGAAAATCACCTCCTTTTTTAGCATTCGATTTTACCCGGTCCAATTCTTCGGGAGCCAGCTCTTCCCTGAAAAACGTTATTGACAGAAATCCGTTTACGGTCTGGGAAAAGCAGAAATTTAGAGTGGGCGACTGGGATCTGGATTTGGAACTGGATCTGACTCACAGATGGAATGGAGAATTCTTTCAGTCAAACCGTCTGAATGAAATTGTGATAGTTCCCTGCGCTTATGATCCTGCTCCCAAAACACTGAAAGTTTTTGCTTATATCAGAGAGGCAATCAATGTGGACAAGGATCTGCGCCTTCCGGTCGAACAGGAACTATTTTCAGATGCAGTTGAACTGGAAGACCGGCCTTATGTGATTGATCTGGAAAACCAGCTGAAACTGAATGATTCCAGAGTGTTTCCGGAAGGGATTTATATTGCAGGGATCAAGATTGCTTCAGAAGAAAAGTCCTTCAAATACTGCCTATCCGATGTCTATATGAAATAACCCGTTTCAGTCATCGGAAGCATCATAAATATCACTTAATGATATTTTTATGTCGCATGTTCTGATCTCAAGATGCTGATCGAGTCCTTCCTGTGCAGTGAAAATCCATGAATTTTCATTTTTTTTAATGAAAGATTCCACTATATGGGAATCCAGAGAAACCAGAATGTATTCTTCCAGGGATTCAATTTTTCTGTAATGATTGAATTTTTCCCCACGATCATATTTTTCAGTGGAATCGGAGAGTATTTCAATGATGCATTTCGGATTCTGAAGAGTGTCTTTATGGGAGTCCTCAAAGTCTTCCTCTCCGCAGGTGATGACTATATCAGGATAAGTGTAAAGATCCATTGATTTGATTCTGACTCTAAGGTCATTCATATAAACTCTGCAAGTCTTGCCTTTCAGTGCTCTGTGCAGGATGCTGAAAAGATTTCCCAATATAATATTGTGTTTTCTAGAGGCTCCTGTCATCACGACGATTTCTCCGTAGATCAGTTCATGTTTTTCCTCAGAATTTCGTTCAAATTTCAGGTATTCTTCCGGACTGACAATAGTTTCTTTTTTGAGAGCATATCCCATAATGCAAATCTACAGATGTAAAACAGATTGTCAAGAAAAAGAGACTTGAGCTAAGCCGCAGACTTTTTGCGGAAGTTTTCTTGAGTCAGTACCACATTTCGGAAAAATCACGAAACGAAAAACACTGACGGTATCCGAAAACCTACAGAGCAAAATCTCTGCTGTTCTGAATTTCTTCAGAACTGACCGCCCAAGTCTCTTTTACTGTTTGTCTTTGGCAAGATTAAGAGTCTTGTGCTTTACCGTTAAGCTTCTTTTCCCTTAAGAAAAAGGTGGATTCGAACCACGTCGGGCATTGCTTTTATCGTTTAGGATACAGATAGGCAAACCGTCCGCACTGTCGGAAAATAGAGATCCTGACGAAAACGAAATAAGCTGCTCTGCCCAAAACCAATGAAAGACATATTACTGAAGAAGTAAATAAGAATATCATAAGTGCAGAGTACAATGTGAATGAAAAGCGGGGATTAGGCAGTTTCCGAGCCGCCGCAAAGGGGTTGCCAAACCCCTTTGGGCCTGTCCGGCAGGACTCTTATTCATCCCGGATTTCTAATCGAGCGTAGTGAGATTAGAAATCCGGGAATTACTGTTCTGCACAGAGAAGATTTGTCCCAGTATCATTGCAGGCTGCTCCTGTATCTGTCGGACCGTCTACATGGATAAATCTGGCATCTAAATTGGCACTCGAAACTCCGCCTCGATTGCCCAGTCCTGCAGTGGTAGTCCAATTGGTGCATAAATTTGCAGAGGTTGTCCAGTCCTGTTTCAATCCAGTCCAATAAGGCCAGTTTCCTGGTACACCGGTCGACATAGGAAATGTGAATATACCGCTTGCATTTGTAGTATTCATTACAGTCGAGCCTGAAGACTGTATATACACTGTATTCGGAGTCAGAACCCAGTCCAGATTTTCAGCAATCCCGCCTGAACAGTTTGCTGTCGAACATGCACGTCTGGTAATTCCTACAATGAAAGCTTTGGCCGTATTGACATCGGCAGGTTTGTTTGCCTGACAGATCGCATCTGCCGCTGCAATGCCTCCTAAATTTCCGCCGATCCCTCCGATATTGTATGGAAAGAGTCGTTTCCCTGCTTTGACTGTGATATTGATTCCGGCAGTTGTACTTCCGTGAGCATTGCTTGCTGTAATCGTATATGCAGTAGCGCCCTGTGTTCCTGTAGGAGTTCCTGTAAGAATGCAGGTGGATGGACCAAGGCTAAGTCCAGCAGGGAGAGCTGGGCTTGATGTGCAGTTTGTGATGACTCCCGTGAAGGTCGGGACTTTTGGAACAATAGCACTGTTCTGAGTAAAGTAATAAGGTGATCCAGGAAAGGAAAGTGTTCCCGGAGGTGTATTCGTGACTGCGATGCTGATTACAGTGGAAGCAGTTCCTACGCTGTTTGCAGCAGTGATAGTATATGAAATCGCTCCCTGCAGGGCGGTCGGAGTTCCTACGATATTGCAGTTCAGCTGAGTCAGTGTCAATCCGGCAGGCAGTTCCGGACTGGAGGTGCAGGATGTGACGATTCCAGAGACAGTGGCAGGGATATTGACTAAGGACAGCTGAGACAGAGTAAAATTTGTACCCCCGTAAGTCAGACCGGTCGGTGGAGTTCCCACAGCCGATGCAGATATAATGACAGTGTTGTCTAAAAATTGTGTCTGGGCAGAAATATCATTTGAGGTAAATACCGGAAGAGGAGTCGATACTGCATTTCCGATTGTAAACTGTCCCCCTTCCTGAATAAAGGAAGAAATTGCAGGAAGAAGAACTGTGGTCAGCGGATTGGAAGAAAATGTGATCATATTTGCACCGCTTCCAATTGTAATCGGTTTGCCATCAGGACCTTTTCCGTCAAACAGCCCGTCTGCAAAATCGGCAGCGAAAGCGTTAATCATTTCATCAATATCATCTACGGAAAGGTCTGAACCTTTTTTGGATTTGTTTGCGAGTTGAGAAAGTCCTGCAAGAACAGATACAAATTTTGCAGTCAACGGACTGTTCGGTTTTTCGAGTTCAAGAACAATATCGTCCAGTTCAGGATACGCTGCATCAGAAACCTTTGATTCTGTCGGAATCGATTTTCCGCCGGAGGACAGTCCTGAGCTGAGTCCGAAACGTATGACGATTTCCTTGCTGGCTTGACTGTAAAGTTTATTAGCATCTCCTGTCGGATTCTGTCCTAAAAGATATTGAAGTCTTCTTGAGACGAGTTTTGAGAACGGGGATACAAGAGCATTTTTTCTCATATTGTTCTGAATCTTGCTTTCCGGCATAACTGTCACGAGTCTGAAAGAAGAGGAAGCCGGAACGGAAACATCCTTCTGTGTTTTTTCGTCATACATTTTGGTATTGCCTCTGCTGCTCGGGCTGACTGTTATACAGACGACAGAACCGGTTTTGTTGAAATTGATGGAATAATTTCCAGTGGAGTCAGTGTATCCAGAAGAGAGAATTTTGGAATAATCACAGGAACCGTCCGTTTTCAGGGGAGTCACAGTAACTGTTCCGTCTTTTATGATGCCTTTGACTGCTGTTCCCGTCACTGTCAGTTTATTGTTTCTTGCGAGGAGGAGGCCTGCATCCAATGCAATGGAATCCTTTTCCCGGCTGCAGAAACTTAATAATGAGAGGATGATGAGCAAAGTGATATTTTTCATAAATTCAATTTCCTTTTTAACATAGTTTGCTTCCAATACTTCTTATCCCTGTAAAATAGAAATATTCTAATATATTATACTTCTGGAAAAGTAAAAAAATGAAAAAGGATTTGTAAAATTTTGAGACTGCACAGTTTTTTTGAGCATAGCCAGTATAAGCTTGGACAGATGCTCAAATAGATCTCAAGACCTTCGGTAATGAAGTGGACTTTCCGGTTACTGTTTCAGATATCCAGTTCTATATCAGATCTAGGAAGTGAATTGCAGGAAGTGATTGTACATTTCTCCGAAGATTCCTGATTTTCTCTTTGAGTTTTTCCCGAAATTTTCTTCACCTGACAGGCCTTGCACATTCCTCTAAGACAGCCTGACGGAATTTTGATTCCGGCCCCTCGAACTGCTTCCAGAAGACTTGTATTTTCATTGATGATTGTTTCTCTTTCTGATTTGACGAATTTGATTCTGCGAAAGGTCTTTTCACGGGCAGGGTCTTTTTCCGGTAATGCAGGACGGAAATTTTCATAATGATATTTTTTAAAATCATATCCCGTTTCTTTCAGTATGGACTTTACTGAATCCATAAATCCTGCAGGACCGCAGATATAAATATGCCTGTCATTGACATCACTCACTGCACTCAGCAGGAGTTCTCTGTTGATTTTACCGTCCCAGTATTTTACTGATTTGAATCTGTCTTTGACTGAACTGTCTGCCGGATTTTCCAAAACGTGAATCAGTCTGATCCCCATATCTGAAGCAAGTCTGTTGATTTCACTGTGAAAACTGATATCATGCACTGATCTGTTGAAGTAAATAAAACTTACATTCGGAAAAACAGGAGATTTGCGAAGACTTCTGAACATACTGAGAAGAGGTGTAATTCCGATTCCTGCTGCCATAAAAAGGATTTTTTCCGGAACATGTCTCATTGTGAAATCTCCCTTAGGAGTTCCTGCAATGAATATTCTGTCATTTTCCTGAAGTCTGTCTGCAATATAATTGGATACAAGTCCTTCAGGGATTCTTTTTACTGCAATTTCATAATCATCTGTATCAGTGGGCGGTTTTACAAGACTGTACTGTCTGACATAGTCTTTTCCGTTTATATTGATCATCACCGAAATATAAGAACCTGGCTCCCATGATATGCCTTCCCATCCCTCGGGAACTCTAATTTTCAGGTGAGTCACATTTCCTGCATCATCGGATCTTTCCAGTATTACTGTTTCCAAAAATGAATCTGTATTAAACTGAGGAATAGGTTTTCCCCAGAACTTCAGAAATCTCTCTGTTCCTTCCAAAATTCTTTTTCCAAGTTCGAACGGTTTAAACAGAAGGCTGAGAGGAGGAAAACTGTCCTTTGGCTTAGAAGGAAGCGAGTTTTCCAGGATGTTCTGCAACAGTCTCGGAATCTGTTCCAAAAACGGAGCTGTGATATAAGGTATCCCATATTTTTCACAGACAGCTCTCACTTTCGGTGCAAGTTCTTTCAGTCTGTTCGGGGGGAGGTCAGGAAAGAGATGATGTTCCAGATGTGTGTTGATTCCTCCGTAAAGTATTTCAGTCGATTCCGGCACTTCATAATTCACGGTGCCCATCACCTGTCTGTAATAGTATTCCCCTTCGGTTTCTTCCGATCTTTCCGGAAATACATCTGAATCGACGGTGAGATGAGAAATCCCCAGTATAAATGTAAGATGATAATCAGAAATAATTTTCGCGGCCAGATTCCCAAAAACAGCTTTTGGAGCATTAGGGCCTGCTAATATAGGTGAAAGGATATAATTTAATGAAAAATGTTCAAAAAGTTTCTTCAATGAATTTCCGTAAGTTTCCCAAGTGAGGATTTCTCTTTTTTCCGAAAGGGCTCTGGATGTGGAAACATACCAGGGAAAGAAAATTACATTGATGACCGGCTGGAGAAGTATGGAAGGAAGCTGGAACAGATGAAACGGATTCCATTCCTGTGCTGTATTGGCTCTGTAAATGATGAATCCGAAATCATTGTCCTTCCCAATGACATTTGTGAACGGATGGTGGACTGTGTGGTGCTCAAATTTCCAGTCTTCTTCATCCATTGTATTGTCCCAGGTCCAAGTGGAAGAAAGAAATTTCTCATTCCCCGGAATATCATCGTACTGACTGTGAAGAATATTGTGCCCCTGAGAGAATTCAATTGTATAATGTGCAGAAAGCATTCCGACTCCGGCTGTCCATCCGATCGGCCCTCCAAGTCCCATCAGTGTTCTTCCTGCAAGATCCAGAAATTTGGACTGGTTGTCGTAATGTGCCGCAATATCCAGATCCTCCTTTCCTACCTTTGATTTTGCATCAAGATAAAGCTGTTTGATTTCTTTGCCGAATGCTTCAATTTCTTCAGGAGTCAGGTGAGGTCTTTTCTTCATACGTTCATTTTCCCTCTGTGGGAAAAATAACAAGCGTTTTTTT
>JBPOJG010000460.1:0-12054 GCA_052033835.1 Spirochaetota bacterium | reverse complement strand
GATTCAACTGCAATAATCATTCTGAATCTTTCTTTCCCGAATACAAAAAAGGGAAGAGGTATCAGAGTAAAAAAAAGGAGGAATGCGTAGAAGCCCAGACCTACTGCAGCACTCATATAGGTAAGATAAGCAATTCCTGAAATGAATGCGATAGACAGATAAAATACATTGTTCCCTGTTCTGTTTTTCATAAAAAAGCAGATTAACAGAATGGAGAGCATCAGAAGAATCGGGGGGAGAAGGTAAGAATAGTATTTTCTGAAGTCCAGACTTTCTGAATGCAGATAGATGCTTGCCGTAAAGCTGTAGGTGAGGAAAAGAAGTATTCCTCCGATGAATATCAGAAGTATCTGATTGGATACTGCATTGTATTTTAGGTTAGTTTCATTCCCGATATGATGTTCGCTTCCCTGACGAATCAGCTTTCCAAAAAAATTCTTCATAACTCACGCCTTTGATGACAGTTTCTTTTTTACTCAGCCGGTTTGTCGAGGGATAAAAAACTAAAAAACAGTTCATTTCTTTCTGTCTTCGAGCAGGGAATTCCAATACCGCATTTTCTCGTAAAGTTCTTTCTGTGAAATTGGTTTGCTGATATAATCGTCCATACCTGAATCTATATACTTTTCCCTGTCGCCTGCCATTGCATTTGCAGTCATTGCAATGATAATCGGCTGATTTTTTTCCGGGAAATTATTTCGAATATTGTATGTAGCCTGAATTCCGTCCATTTCGGGCATCTGCACATCCATTATAATCAGATCAAAATCCTCTTTCTGGAAATATCTGATTGCTTCAAGTCCGTTCACGGCTTTCGCGCTGACGTTAAAGCCCATTTTTTCGAGCAGTTTTACTGCAATTTTCTGATTGATGAGATTGTCCTCAACCAGAAGTATTTTTAGGCTGTTTTTGACGGGAAGGAATTTATCTGTACTCGTATTATATATCTTTTTTTCATTCTCCTCAGGAAGTCTCACCTGAACAGTAAATGTAAACGTGGAACCTTTTCCTTCCTTAGTTTCCACACTGATGTCGCCTCCCATACGGAGACAGAGTTTTTTGGAGATGGCAAGTCCGAGGCCGGTTCCTCCGAACTTTCTTGAAATAGAACTGTCTGCCTGTGAAAACGGATTGAAAAGAGAGAGGAGTTTGTCTTTCGGAATTCCTACTCCGGTATCCTGAACGGAAAATGAAAGCAGAGCTGTATGACCATATTCTGACAGCTTGCGGACTGAAAGTGAAATGAATCCGTCCGGAGTAAATTTCAGCGAGTTGCCGATCAAATTGAGAATGATCTGCCTGAGACGTGTTATGTCTGAGATAATAATTTCGGGAATGTCTGATGAGAGTTCATAGTGCAGTTCAATTTTCTTCTCAGCGGCCTTTGGCCGAAAAAGATTCACGATATCAGTCACTGCTCCAGGAAGGCTGAACGGAATATACTCAAGCTCAAATTTTCCTGATTCAATTTTAGACAGGTCCAGTATATCATTGATGATTGTTATCAGACTTTCCGCACTGACCGCAATACTGTTCAGATAATCTCTCTGCTCACTGTTCAGAGGTGTCGATTCCAGAAGAGACTTCATTCCCAGTATTCCGTTCATCGGTGTCCTGATTTCATGACTGACATTTGCAATGAAGTCGGTCTTTATTCTGCTGGCATTCACTGCTTCTTTTCTGGACTTTTCAATTTCAGCAATGTACATTGCATTCTCGATCGATATCATAATATGACCGGAAATCATTTCGATCATCTGAAGTCTGTCTTTTGTGAAAACATTTTCCAGGATGTCGTTTTCCAGATATATTATGCCGAATATATCATTATTTTTTAATATTGCATGACATATGACTGACTTTATTTCATTCATCTGAATGTATGGATCTTTTCCGTAGATACTGTGTTCAACTGCATTATATAGTATTACCGGAATTTTTGTGCTTTGGACAAAATTCAGAACTCCTGCAGGAAGTTTTCCCTGAATTGGTGCAGACTGAAGTAATGTAATAGAGTTTTCCTCAGAACCGCCTTCCGCTTCCGCAAAGTAATGATCGCCTTTTTTCAGTATAAGCAGGCCTCGAGTTGCTCCGGTGTTTTCTACGAGGATCATCATAATTCTTTTGAGCAGATCGGAAATATTTCTTTCACCTGAAAGAGTATGAGATATTTTCAGAAGACTGACTGTGTCGATTTCGGCAGACTCAAATTCGGGAAATACATCTGAGAACTTGTAAGTAGAATATTCTTTTTCAGAACCTCTGTCTGACTTTTCATATTTTCTGCGCAGTTCAGAAGTTTTAAAATCAGCACCCCATATTCTGTAAGTGTACAGTGATTCCATCATATACGGTTTGGAAAGTCTGAGTCTTCCCTGTCTGTTCCAGAACTTGGCCGAAACTTCCAGGGCGACTGCCTGAAACATGGAGGAACTGCTTTTTTCACTGTACTCAACTGCCTTGTCATAATAGTTCAGTGCAGACAGAGTATCATTTTTCAGTCTGCTCATTTCAGCCATAACCAGATAATATTTGAAAATATAATTTTCAGGACAGTTTTCCGACCATATCTTGAGCTGTTCCGCATTCTGATCCAGAATGATGCTGTATTCTTTTTTTTCTTCTTCTGATGCTGATCTGTATTTATGAAGGATAAGAAGGCACTGTATGAATCTATGTTCTGAATATGGCAGAAGTCCCTGAACTGCAACTGACAGAATTCTTTTCTCTGCTTCCAGAAATGAAGTTTCTGCCTCACTGTATTTTTCCAGAATGAAAAGTGCAAATGTTTTCATTATATTATAAATGCATATAACCTGTATGTTTCTGTGATTTTCGCATCTTTCCAGAAAGTCCTTTTCCGAAAGTCCTTCCAGATTGAAATCTCCCCCATTCATAAGATAATTTATAATTATGAGACCGCCTTCCAGAAGATCTATTGCCCACCAGTTTTTTCTGACTCTGCTGAATTTAAGATATTTTTCAATCTCTGTCTTAAGCTCCGGCAGTTTCATTCCTTGAAAGAAAAGGCAGTACATATTGTGCCCGAATGCATAAGCAGCATACTGCAGATTTCCTGATTCAACTCCCGCATCATATGCACTCTGATAATCCTTTGATGACTGCGTGAGAGGAAATGACCAATGCCTGAGAGAGCTTCCAATCATCAGAAAAAAAACACTTTTGTGTGCCGGCGAATGGAATTTTTCCTTCATCAGTCTTTCTGCCAGTTCCCCGAATTCTTTTCCTCGGGAGTATTCGCCCCTGACAAAACCTATCATTCCTCCGAATGCAGTGTGACTGTAACCTGCCTCTGGAAAATTCCCGTACTGAATACTCAGTTTCACTGCTGTTGATACAATGACAGACCAGAGTCTGGGATGCGATCTGTAGCATGGAGGTCCCATTGTAATCAGAAGGTTTACCGCCATTCTCTTTTCAGGATCAGTCATATCCGGGAGATCAAAAAGAGAGCTTACCGACTTTCCGGAGGTCAGCTCATCAATTTCAGAGAGCAGGCTGTCTCTGAAATTTTCGTAGTCCGATTCAGGAAGATGGATTTCGAAAGCGCTCAGAGCTTTTCTCCCGATCTTTATCGCTTCTTCGTAATTTGCAAGGAGAGTTTTCTGAACAATCAGTATCTGATATGCATTTGCCCTGTCCAGAATGTTCGCCGCTTTTTCTACAGCTGAAGAGATGCTTGTTTCTGCATCTTCCAATTTACCTGAAAGGTATTCCGTTTCTCCCATCAGAATGAAATATTTATATGCAGTATTATAATATTTATCCCATATTATATTGGTCAGTCCGTTTTTTTTCAGAAGATGTTTATTGTACAGCAGATACTGAAGTGCGGAATCATAGGCAGCTGCTTCTTTGGATTTTTTCGCAGACTGAATATTCAGTTCAACGAGTTTTATGATCTCAGTTTCATTCTGAATCAGAGATGATCCAAGGTTCAAGTGATCTGTAATGAGGAAAAGTCGGTCTTCTCTGTCCGCATATTTCAGAAGAAGATTTCTGCCGATTTCAAGATGGACCGAGGGACGGTTTATTTCCGGAATGACTGAATATGCTGCCTGCTGAATTCGATCATGTGAAAACTTGAACAGTATGTTTTCTGAATTTTCCGAACCGATATCAAGCGGGAAAATTAATCCTTCTGCCGCTGCGGGCACCAGTCTTTTTGAGCAGTCTGACATTTCCATCCTTACTGCTGCTGAAAAAGTTTCAAGATCGAACATATTTCCCAGACATGAAGCAGAGGCCAGTGCATCTTTTGAAGTTTCATCCAGTTTCTGAATTTTTCCGAACATCAGGCTGACTATATTTTCCGAGATCTGGATTCTGCTCAGTTCGTTTTCGTTCAGAACCCATTGATCGGTTTCATAATTATAATAAAATATGCCGTCACTGAAAAGTTTTTTCAGAAGTTCGATTGTGAAAAAGGGGTTTCCGCCAGCCTTATCGTATACGAAACGGTTCAGTTTCAGCAGTTTCTGTGCATCTGCCGAAACTGATTCTGAAATCATTTCAGAAACATGCTCTTCCCTGAGACTGTTTACTTTGATTTCTTTGACCGGAATTCCGGAAATTTTTTTCTCCTGTATGAATCGGGTCAAAGGATGATTTTCGTCAACTTCATTGTCTCTGTATGCACCGATAATCAGGAAATTCCCATTCTGTATATCCGTGCAGATCTTTCCGAGAAGAGCAAGAGAAGCCAGATCAGACCATTGAAGATCGTCAATAAAAAGAGTCAGAGGATGATCCGGACTGTCCAGTTCCGACCAGAATTCATAAAAAACTTGATTAAATCTGTTTTGAGTTTCAGCAGGATTTAATGCAGGAACTTCAGGCTGTCTGCCTATGATCATTTCCAGTTCAGGAATAAAGTCTATCAGCACCTGACCTCGGTTTCCTGCAGCGTTCAGTATTTTTCTTTTCCAGTTCTGGATTGATTCAGATGATTCAGTCAGAATATATTCACAGAATGAATTGAAGGCCTTGGTAAATGCATAGTAGGGTATGTTTTTCTGAAACTGATCAAACTTGCCTGATGCAAAGAACCCTCTTTTTTCCGTAATGACCCTGTGCATTTCATTTACGATGGAAGTTTTTCCTGCACCGGAATAACCTGATATCAGCACAAGTTCAGGTCTGCCTGAACAGGCATTTCTGTATGCTTCTTCAAGAATTTTCAGTTCATTTTCTCTGCCGTAAAGTCTCCCGCGAATTTTAAATGTACTGGAATAGTCCTTCTTGCCGACAGTAAATGCTTGGATTGTTCCGCTTTGTTTAAGTTCTCTCAGGCAGAAGTCCAGGTCCTTTTTCAGTCCAAGAGCAGTATTGTATCTGTCGTCCGGATTTTTTTTCAGCAATTTCAGAACAATTTCTGCCACGGCAGAAGGAATTTTTGAATTCATTTTTTCCGGGGGAACGGGCGATTTTGCTATATGAGAATAGAACATTTCCATCGGTTCATCTGAAATGAAAGGAAGACTGCCTGTCAGAAGTTCATAAAAGGTGACTCCAAGCGAGTAGAAATCAATTCTGAAGTCGATGTTTCTGTTCACTCTGCCGGTCTGCTCCGGTGCAATATAGGATATGGTGCCTTCCACTCTGTTCGGGTTTCGGAAATTGGGGCTTTCCATTATGAATTCTGTCGAGATTCCGAAATCTATGATCTTAACAATATCATTTTCTTGATTATAAATAATATTATGGGGATTTATGTCTTTGTGTATGATCCCGCTGCTGTGTATGTCGGAAAGTCCTTGTGCAATCTTCGAAAAGACTGACAGAAGTGTTATTATATCCGGATTCTTTTTTCCGAATACAGTCTTCAGTGTTTCCCCTTCCGTATCGTCAAGAATTATGAAATATCTGTTTCCTTCTTTTTCAAAACCTTCTGTCCGTACTACATAATTAGATTGTATTTTCTTTGTAAGTTCGTATTCTTTTTTCAGTCTTCTGATCTGGGATTCGGCAGGGTAGTCTGCACTCAATATTTTAAAAATGAACTTTTTTCCGGAATTTTTTTCAATTCCTCTGTAAATATCAGTATTCCTTCCTTTAAAAAGCAATTTTTGGAATACATAATCAGAAGTTTTTTTCATTTGTCTTTTGAAACCGTGAATTCAAGGTAAAAATGCAGCTTTCCGAGAGTCAAAAGAAAAAATATAAACTGTCTCAAAAGTAGAAAAACAGTAGGGGTATTCTGCTATCCAATATTATTTTCAGTATCCAGTGAAAATTCTGCGAGATATCCGTAATGATCGGAAACCAGACCATATTTTTTTCTGGTAAATATGAATTCTGCCTTTTCTGTCCTGAAAGGATTTTTTTCTGACCGGAATATGTAGTCAATTCTCCCGTCCATCGGGGCTGCGTGAATCATGGAAGAATGATCTGCAGAATGTGAAAGACTGTTTGCTTTGGGATGAATTTCCAGATATGAGTCTGAGTATTTTGCATTTTCTGTCATGAAAAAATATCCTTCACTCATCAGCGGGCCGGACACAGGATTCACATTGAAATCTCCGCATACAAAGGAATGACCTCCACCGAAACGGTTCTCAAAATGATGAACAAACTGATTCAGATTCTTAAGTTCCGTCATGGAACGGCTGTCCAAAGGAGAGGATTTCCATGATATGTGAACAGTAAATATGTTTATCTTCGTTCCGTTCATAATGTACTGTGCTCCGAATACTTTCCTTGAAAAAATGTCTTCTCGGCTTACTGAATCTGAAATGTTCCTGCTTTCATGCCCAGTACATTCATACCGAGAGAGGAGTGCAATACCTTCTTCGTAGATATCAAATCCAAAATGTGACCAGTCCCAGATGTAAGAATAATTCAATCCTGACTGTTCTCTGATTCTGTCTGAAATAATTTTAGATGTATTGTCATTTCTGATGAATCTGTACTGGTCGGAATAAGGACTCTCCCTATTTTGAGCAGATTCCTGGAATGCAATAAAATCTACATTCTCTTTAATTATGACATCGGCAATTGTCGAGAGTTTTTTATCCTGATCTTTTTCCTGCCAGGAATGCAGATTCAATGTGAGTATTCTTGTTTTCATAATTCCTTGCAGGCCATATCCAGTTTCAGATCACAGGCTTTTTTCATATATTTTTCAGCCTCTTTCTCATCCTTTGATACACCCATACCCCTTTTATAAAATTTTCCTAAATAATAACATCCGAAAGATTCTTCTTTCTCGCAGGATGTTTTATAATATTCTGCTGCCTTAGGCAGGTTTTTTTCAGTTCCCCTGCCGTATTCGTAGAGAACGCCGAGTTCCTTGCATCCGAGTCCGTCCTCACCTGAGCAGGCCTTTTCCAGAAATATTTTTGCCTTCCCGTAATCTTTCTTATATCCGTAAGTGCCGAATGCCATTCTGATCCCGATTTGAGTGCAGGATCTGAATTTGCCGGATTCACATTCCGATTCAAGCAGTTTTGAATCTTTCATCAGATCATTGACACCTCTTTTGCACTGAGAGGCGAATATCAGGACAGCCAAAAGTATTATCAGATTCTTCATTATCACATTTTATACGATAAAGATGAAAATGTCAATGATTTTATCCTGTTATGTGAAATGACATAGAACCGGTTTTTCCTGTCCTTTGTTCTCTCAGGCACTTCCGAATCGAAAATCAGTGTGTATTCGGAGATTTCAGCCATAACTTCCATATTCAGAGAAATTTCTGTCCGAGAAAATACTGAGTCAGTCTGACGGATTTCTTACTGCCGGGGGAAAAACATCAAAAAAATTGGATTTTCTTTATCCATGGAGCCTGATTTTGTTAAGTTCACTGACTATCAATGATTTTGTTTTTTCTGCGATCTGTGCACTTTCCAAATTCTCAAAATCTGCATACGGAATTTCATCCAAAACGCGTATCAGGATATTGTGGCGTCCTTTCAGTATGACCCCTTTTTTCGGAAGGGCATTCTGGCTTCCTTCAATGACTATCGGGAGGATGGGACTCTTTGTTCTTCTTGCCAGTTCGAATGCACCCGATTTGAAGTCCTTGACTTCATTTGTAGTGGATCTGGTTCCTTCCGGAAATATGTAGACAGAACTGCCCTGACGCAGTGCCGCCTCCGCGTCTTTCATCATCTGAGCATTTCCTTTTGTGCTGCCTCTGTTCAGGCGGATGTACCTGTTGAGAGTCATATTCCAGCCGATGAGAGGGATCTTGAAATTTTCAGATTTGGAAACCCATTTAAAATGAAAGAAAAGTCTGTACACTGTAAATACATCTGTCGTAGAAAAATGATTTGATACAACGACATATACTCCGTCCTTTCTGATTTTTTCTCTGCCTTCCGTCTTTACATTCCAAAGAGGATTGATCCAAGTGTAAAGGCTTCCCCAGAAAGAAGTGAACATATGCAGCAGTTTCAGGTTTTTATCGAAGAGAAACGTAGCACCTTTTATGAGTGCCGCAATAGGAAAGAATAAAAGAGATGTGAAGCCGACAATGCATACCCAGTAAAAGACAGAAAAAATATAATAGAATACTTTCATTGATTCCCCTTGCCTGAGCATCGTATTCTGCAATATATGATTGTCAACGTTTTTTATGATAATACCTGTTTCCTGCCAAGACAATTTCGCATTTGGAGGGAATGTTGATCAGTTGGGTTTATGGCTGATGAAACTCTCCAGATCTTTTGACGGCGATATTCAGGACGTAAATACGGAAAAGTCTATGCATTTGTTTTAGAATCTTTGCCTTAAGCATCGCAGGTTCTGCTTGCGTGGAAGCTGACACGGCAAGCCCGATCCCTATTTATTTTAATGAATCTGATTCTTTTAGACTATTTTGAGATTCGCATTAAAACTGAGCTTTTACACCGTCCCGCTGAATTTGGTGATGACTTTGGGGTGCAGGTTTTGAACTGATCATTCCGATATTGCAGAATTGATACTGATTTTGCACATAGGCACTTAATCGGCTCCAATGTCAAAGATGATTCCTTTGAGAGGGAGTTTTGCTCCTGTTTCAGGACAGAATCTGTTCAGAAGCTTCGAGAAATCCATTCCATAGGAAGATACATAAAACTGAAGCCTGTTTCTTCTCTGCTCATTTATCTCCAGGAATGTCTGCACAGGATCTATAATGTACCGCGGATCAAACCATATCCCGGTCAGCCATTCGGAATAAATGATTTTTGTCTTTTCTTCGGATGTTAATGGGATATAAAATAATGCTCTAGAAAGACTTTTTTTGAGGAACTGATCCGTTGTTGTGATCAGATGATATTCGTAAATCCCTTCAGAAATCACATATGCAGTGTGAAGAGCCGCAAGACTGAAAGAAATGAATCCGACTGAGTTTCTGATTTCTTCCTTTTTTTCAGGATAAACTGAATATACTCTTTTGAGAACGGAAAAGATTTCTTCGATGAGTCTTTTTTCTGAACAGCTGACAATATCCGGAAAGAAACTCTGCTTTTGGGGATGGAAAATTTTCGGAGAAAGTTTCAGTTCAATGAAAAGTTTCTTATTCCTGCAAAATCCGTTTTCAATGAAACGTACGAGAAGTTTTTCAAAGCTGTTTTCTGAAAGCCAGGAAAGACATTCTTCACTGATATGTTTTTTGATTTTGTCGTGAACTACATAGACCATTCCGTCCGGACCGAGTCTCAGATCCAGCTCAAGTGCATTCAGTCCGTATTCCGTAAATGATTTTATCATAAGTTCACTTGTGTTTTTGTAATCTTTCAGATATCTTTTTCTGTTTACATTCAGAGGATATTCTCTGAAATTCCCCAGTCTGTGCCCTATCAAAAGGAAGTTTTCCTCAAAAACTGCATTCATTGCGAGAGACTCTGCAGCACTGATTATTTTTTCAGGATCGGGAGGAAAGTAAAAACTCATTTTACAGTCCTGTCAATGCGCATTTCAGAAAAAAGCCCATAGTATTTATTATTCATGCATTCAGGATACAAAGAATTTGTTACGGTGTGATTACGGGCTGATAAAGATTATTCACTCAGTGATATTGAAAATGTCAGAGATTTAGATTTTCCTAGTGCATTTATAAAATTACAGATTCCAGATCTCATATTCTATTTGCGTAAGGTGAGTGATTGATTCTTCTTTGCCTGTTTTAAGCTGTGCATTAAATTTGAGATTTAAGGGACAGTGTAAAAACTCATCTTTTTATGCTTTTACGCAACCCCTCTTGACAAGATCCCAATAAAAAAACATCCGGATTGAAAAAACTGAGGACTGAATATGTTTTGATATTTATGAACATTTTGACTGAATTGAACAAAATCAGGCTGGGCGGACTTCTGATTATGCTTTTAGGTGTTTTGGGAAATGCTTATAATTGGTATCAGGTGCTGAACGCAGGACAGTTTTTTGCGAAAGCAAGCATCATTTTTCCTTTTTTTGCATTTCTTGGACTGTCCATTATAATTTATCCGATGACAAAAGAAGAAAGACTGGCTAAATTCGGATCAGATCAGATTCCTCTCAGCAGACTTCCGCGAGGACAGAATATACTTGCAGGAACAGGACTTCTGATCGGTATTGTTCAGTGGCTCTGGCTCGAGGGACTGATTTAATTTTCCGTAAAGGGCAGATTTTTTATATTAGGACATATAGATGAAAATATTCTTGTTTATCATAATCTCTTCAGTTTCTGTTTATTCAGATGATACGGACGTTCAGCTGAAGTTATTCAGGGACTCTCTGCAGTCAGGCGATATTAAGTTTTATGAGGATCTGAAAGAAAAGAAATTTGTGCTGAATGAGACAGATGAAAAAAAATTCAGCAGGACTTCAGCAGAAGTCTGTTTTGAAAAAGGGTACAAGGGAGACGTTTATGTCTGGAAAACTTCGTCTGTTTATCTGAACTGCCTGAAAAGTCTGAAGGGAATCTGGAGTATCTCTCATCTTAAAAACAGAAAACTGATGACTTCTGTCTTCAGTTATTTCCTGATTCATTCCGGACATCCTGAATATGACGAATATTTCAAAGACAAGGAACTGATGCAGACGTATACGGAACATAGAGATGATCTGAAACAGTCTGCCGTTGAAAATGATTCAGAAAATTTCATATTCGGAATGTTCGAATTCTATCTGAACAAGGCAGATGTACTTGAAAATCTGTTTCAGGGAAACGAAGCTTTTTTTAAATCATTACCTGAAAATCCGGTGAATGAAAAGATGCAGGAAATCATGAATTCCTATTGCCATTCAAAAAAGTATTTCAATGAGTGCCTGAAATCTCTGTACGGAGGAATGCAGAATGAAAAAGACGAAGTGAGAAAGGTATTCTATTCTGCATCTGTAAATATGATTCTTTCTGGAAGAAATTATGAAGAAAAGAAAATTCCGGAATGGTTTACTGAAAAGATCAATTCAATCGAGGAAAAAAATAAACTGAATATCCTGCATCTGAAAAGCCTGAAAAAGGTGCTGAGAAGCAAGTCGCATTATTAGAAATTTCTCAACCCTGAACGCCAATGACGGTAATGTCATCCTGAATTGGTGCGGAATTCAGAAACTTGTCAAGGTCTTTCTGTATGAAGTGAATTACAGTGCCTATATCGCCTGTCAGATTATCCTTGAGTATGGAAAGAATTCTGGCCTTCCCGTATTCTTCATTGTGACTGTTGAATTCTTCAAACAGCCCGTCTGTAAACAGAAGAAGTCTGCATATGAAATACTGAATAAAGCAGAGGACAGCAATGGCAAGTTCAAAAGTTTTTTTGGTCTGAACTGAGGATACCGCAGTAATCATAAAATATCCTACATTCAGATAGGAATATAGCCCGAGTTCTTATGTTTTCTTTCTTTGAAGAGATCTGTTTCAATCAGAAACATCCAGAGACAGAATGCCTGCTCCGATAAGAATCGGATCAAAAACTCTCATCAGAGGCAGTAAAGTCAGATCAAATCCTGATATGAAAATTCTCGCGGCATTCACACCTCTGTATTTTTCATATTTTTCAGCCATAGGGATAATCTATATTTTAATTATACTTCTGCAAGCAAATTAACCTGCAGTTGGTG
>JBPOJG010000130.1:0-23565 GCA_052033835.1 Spirochaetota bacterium | reverse complement strand
CATTCTTGGATCTTCTATATCTTTAAAATGCTCAAATATCTCAAATTCTTTATTCACATTGGATATTCTTTTGTATGATCTACTTTGTACTATTCATTTTTAATGCGTCCGCCTTGCCGGGAAGGTTTAGGGGTTTAATAACCCCTAAGACCCCGGGCAGTGTCGAATTTTTTCTTCCGGAAGCATACAGCATATATACAATTACTTCCATATATATGATATATATAGTTCTTCATTATTTCGAATGCTTCTGGCAAGAAGTCTTGCCTGCAGAAGAAGCAGTTCACCGACTGTGCATTTCTGTTCCAGATAATGATGCGTAATGTCTTCCATCTTTCTGTTCTGATATGCTGTCAGAAGTTTTTTCCTCCCGTCTGCGTTCAGCATATAGACTGAACCTGTTCTTTCTTCAATATCGGATGGGACAATCTGTTTTCTGTTTACAAGAGTCAGAACAAATCGTTCTGCAAAAGGTCTGAATTCTTCCATCAGATCCAGGGCCAAGGAAGGTCTTCCGGGACGTTCTTCGTGCATCATTCCTACAAAAGGATCCAGGCCTACAGACTGCAGGGCAGAGATGCAGTCATTTGTCAGGATGGAATAAACAAAGGAAAGAAGAGCATTCATCCTGCTTCTGGGAGGACGTTTGGTTCTGCCTTTGAAATGAAAATCATCCTTCTGAGATATAATACAATGATCAAATACAGAAAAATAATCCTTCGCGGATATACCTTCGTAACCTCTTGCGGATTCGGGAGATTCTGCAGATTCCAGATTCTTCAGGTGAGACTCCAGTTTTTCTGCAGCTGATCTCAATTCCGTTTCTTTATCATTATCCTTTATGTCTCTCGCAGTCCGGAGAAGATTCAGTCTCTGATTCTGAATTTTTCCTGCGATCAGACATTTTGCAATCTTCAGTTTTTCCGTTTCGGAAATTCGAAACTGCTTTTTACGAAGAAGCACATTTCCGGAATTTGCTCCTTCCAGTCGGCCTAAAAACCTGCCTCTCGGCGTGAGAAAACTGACATATATTCCCAGACTCAGGCATTTCTGCAGAAGAGACGGACTTATATTCGACTGAGACATAATTATAATTCCTTGAATATGATGAATCGGAATCTTCAGAAGAGTCACATTCTTATTTTCCACTTTGAGAACTTCGAGTTCATGATGAAGATACAGGTTGTCCTGAGTGATATACAGTGTATTTAATTTTATGTCAGCCATTGAATTTTACCGGAATAAAAGGATTGTTGAACATTCTGTCTGCAGATTTTTTCGGAAGACAGAATTTATACAGACTGCAGTTGTCGCAGAGTGCTGAGTATGCGGCTTTGGGAACGGAATTCGTCATCAGATTCTCTCTGATTTCCTCCACGGCTTTCAAGGTTTTCCTTCTCAGAAAGGAGTCCAGACTGAATTCATGTCTCTTTTTAGACTGGATATGGTATATTGCACCGACAGGGATTTCGACATTCAGCATTTCTTCCAGACAGACTGCAATTGCACATACCTGAGCTTCCTGATTTTCCCAGCTGGAAATTTTTCCGTTTTTATAATCAATCGGCAGAGGAGGCAGACCTTTCGGAAATTCGATGATGTCTGCGATTCCGCTCATACCGTAAATTTCCGAAAAAACACGATACGAAGTTTCTTTTTTTATCCCATGATCCGTATACGAATCCTCTTCATCTACAAATTCATGACCGATATTTCCTGATACAGTCAGTTCATTGTCCGCAAATACACCTTCTGTATGAATCAGTGCATTCTGTCTCGGACAGTACAGATGATGACTGATCGCAGATATGGATACAATTTCCGATTCAGACCATTCTTTTGTTTTCACTGTAGAAATACACTTTTTAAGATTCTTCAGAAATACGTTTTCTGATATAATCATCGATAATATGGAACATTTCTTCAGCTGACATTAGAAGTTCATTTGTTTTTTCAGCAGAAATTACTGCGTCGATATCATAGTCGCCGATTTCTCTGAATTCAAATATTTGATAAATCAACTTACCAAATTCCTTTGGAAAAATATTTGAATGAATGTAATTCTTATTGAATGCACCAAGTGTCTGATTATGAGATGAAAATTCTCTTCCGTCAAGCAGAAGGACAGCTGAAATTGAATGGAAAATACAATAATAGGCTCTCGAAACTGCATCGTCAAAAAAGGAATTTTCAGCACTCAGTTTTGCAGAAAGAAGTTTCTTTTCTGCTTTTGCCAAATATTTCAGGACTTCTGCATTCCGGTCATTCATACGATGATAATGCCTTCTTGCAGAATTTTTCTTCCAAGTGAAAAGCTTTTCTTCTTTTCCCATTCTGTTTCGTCCCAAATTATGCAGGACGCCAGTTTACTGTAAAGGTCAAATATATTGTAACCTGCATCTAAAATTTTTTTACTGGTCTCGTCATTTTTTTTCTTCAGAAGAATAAGAAAATCGTAATCAGAAAATTCGGTGAAATCTGTTCTGGCTCTTGATCCGTAAATCATAATATTTTTCAGATTTTCAGGAATGGATCTCTTAAGTTCTTCAGTAAAAAACAGTATGATTTCGTCAGTTTTTGGATTGTATTCCATTTTTTCTCCTTTAAGAAACTGAGATGAAATATCCGCTGCATAAGGCAGACATGAAACGCTTTTTCCCTGTCTGCTCTTCCATTCACAGAGCAGAGCAATATTTTGTCAATTGCGTTTACTGATTTCGAAATAGTCCATTCCAAATCAACCCGTCTTGCTGACGAAATATTCGCCCAAATACAGCACTTTTCCTTTCTACAGAGACAGCTTCGCCCCATGAGTCCCATTTTCTTCGATTTTATGCAGTATACATTTTTTCTGCAGAGTCGCCGCATTTTTCAGCATCTGCAGTTCCCGTATCAGTCGGGAAAATATTTCAATGGACCGAAAAGAATATCCTTTCGCAGTACATTTTCTTCATTGATTATATTTATCTGCAGATCCGCAGACGAGTAGCGTAAAAGATTGAGAATCAGAGCAGGTCTTTCTGCCAGTTCTGTAATGAAAACATCATTCATTATGAATTTTTTTCCCTCTTTTTCCTGCCTGTTTTTCGGCTTCTTCGATAAAACCCTTTTCCCGAACTTTCCAAAATAAAACTGCTCAATCCATTCAATTGTCTGCATCCTGCAGAGATACTGAATTTCCGCAACAGGTTCTTTGTGCAGAATGATCAGAGAAGGCATAAAATAAGTTCTGCATACGGAACAGCAGACAGCAGTTTCCCGCCGGAGCTGCTCGGCTCTGACTGCAAAACGGTCTGATTTAGCAGGATTATTATAATAATATGATAAATCAGTAAAACTGTATATTTTTTTACAGCTAGGACAGTAGGAGTAGTTCAGCAGTTCTATATGGGTTCCTGCCAGAAAAAATTTACCGCTTTTGTCCTGTTCATTTTTCTTTCTGATTTCTGAAAGCATCTTCTCGCTCTCAGTGTCCTCAAAAAAACGAAGCAGAATGGATCCCTCCGGATTTTCTCCGTAGGTTCTGAATGATCGGTAGTTGACCTGATTCAGCACAAATTCAGTAAATCCGGCAAGGCCTTTATCCATATAAACCTTGATGACCGTTTCTGTATCCATCCGTGAATTCTCTGCAAAAATATCAGAATCACTGAACGGATCATTCTCCGGCTCTTCTTCCGGCATCAGTATTCCCACTGTCATATATTTCCTCCATACACCGAAACTGCAATCATGAATAGTTTAATTATCTTCATCTCATGTATCCCTCTGAATAAATATTTCCCCATCCGTACACCCGCCTAAAAGAAATAATTGACTGACCCGAACAGAAAGTCCTTCTTCTTTACATTCTCCCCGTTGATGAAATTCAGCTGCAGAGGCATCGGGGAATACTGAAGAAGACTGCTGATCAGAGACGGTTTTTCTGCCAGTTCAGTCATTAAAACATCATTAAAAATATATTTCTTCCCGTCTTTTTCTCCTTTGTTTTCCTTCTTTCGAGTCAGAACTTCCTTTTTATAAGAATTCTTATAAAATAATTCAATTGCATTTACAGTCTGCACTCTGCACAGAAACTGCACTTCCCTGACGGGCATCTTTTCCAGAATGACCAGAGAAGGCATAAAATAAGTTCTGCATTTTGAACAGCATACAGCAGATTCATTCCGAAGCTGTTCAATCCTGGATTGAAACTGTTCATTCTTTACAGGACTGTGATAGTATTTTTGCAGATCTGAAAAACTGTAAATATTTTTACATTCCGGACAGCAGGAATAATTTTGAGGGACATACAAAGATCCCTCAGATCAGAAAGTTTTTCAGTCTTTTCGCAACAGCCTCCGAACTCATATCAGCTTTCATTTTCATTACCCTCCAGATATTCTATATCTGCCTGATCCTGTCTGCTGTTTCTCAGCTTTTTCAGCCCGATCATACACAGCAAGAGCCAGCCCGCCGCAAAGGGCATACTCGATTTCGTTTTCCTTCAGACGAAGAAGGATTGTCTTAAGTTCATTCAGTATGTTCAGCATAATGGTATTATCATCTCAATCGTTTACAATGGTTTTGCCTATTGAATAAATACTTTCTCCTGTATCTCAAAAAAATGATCTATTTAATGAAGACTGACAAGCAGAATCATTTCGAGATGAGACACTGGAGAATTTCATTTTCAATATGAAATCAATTCGATTTTAGGTATAACTTTATAAGCCTTCAATTTCTTCACATTCTAAGCCATCCAGCTTATCAATTTTAATAGTATAATCGGCTGGATTGACCTTTAATAATCTGTGAACTTTTGCAGTAGAATGTTGCCCATTAGGATTATTATGTTTCCACCAAATGAGCGTAACAACTTCCATACTGCCAGCGGGTCTAGCAGAAGATTCATCATTTAAAAAAAGAGTTCTTAGTGCTTCTTTTACTGCATTAGAATCTTCATACGAAAAGCCTGTGAGGGATGCAAGTTGTGGATTCATACTGCCATAAAACACATAAACTCCAGAATCTACCCTATGTTTCATCCCCATCGTATCAGAACCTCTCTTGGAGCCGTCTCCTTCGCCGCTGACGCTTTTTGTAATTTGTTCGCTGGAAACACTGATTGGATTTAAGCTAAATGCAGGGTGAATTGATACAGGACCTCTAATTCCAATAGAAACACCTTTACTATCACCCTTTGTTTCTTTGGTTCCTTCATCGCCTTTCCCTTTCTTCTCTTTCTTTTCTCCCTCAAATGCAAATACTTGTCCAAAGGCTCTAACGTCTATCCATTGCTTACAAGCTTCTTCTCTCAGTTTCTTTTCATCCTTAAAGGTTTCTTTTTTTAGAACACCTTCTGCCCTTTGTCGAAGACTCCTATATTCATCTTTTCTTTTATCATCAGATTGAACAAAGATGTTAAATCCATTATCTAGAAGACGATTCCTGATTTTTCTCTTAATACATACATCTGATAATTCCCCTAGACCGTCATAATTAGTTCTTGGTCTATTTCCATTGAGTGGATCACCATTCGGATTTGCGTTCTTCACTCGAACTACAACAGCAAAATCAATTTTATTCTGTAACGTATTCATTCTTATTCTCCTTTTGTTTCATTGGATCCGTCATTTGAATCCGAATCATTGTTTTGATTTTTTTTCTTAGGCTCTAAAACTTTCCTTTGGCAATGATACCCAAGCAAGTATTCTCCTGTTAGCTTAGAATTATTTGTAAAGTCTTCCGTTTTAAATAAAGACATAACTTCATCCAATAAACTCTGATAAAAATTGGCACCATGTAACCTTGCTTTGTATGATGTTAAAGACTCCTCAATTATCTTCCAAGTAGTAAACGGTTGATCTGAAAATCTTTGCATCAATCTAGCCACATTCGTTTCTCTGTTCTCTCCTGCTTCATACAAAGCATGACTTTCAAGTCTATCAGCAATTGCTAATAATCGACCATACAGATAGTCGCGCGTTGTTCGATCTTTTTCAAGACTCATACTATATCCTCTTTCCCTATAATAGTTTTTAATAACAGAACATGCAATTCCAAGAGCCTTATCCCACTCCCATTTTTTTTCAAAAGAAACACGATTTGATACCCTTTGGATGCATGATTTTACAATATCGAATGGAATTTTATTTCCATCGACAATACATGGAAGTATTCTTTCTATTGTTGCTTTTACGATTTTGGATTTATTCTCTCCTTTTAACATACCAAAGGCAGTTTCTGCTACATCTTTAGGAGATGCCGCACCGATAAATCTAATAGATTTCTTGCTTTTAAAATCCAGTCCATAATCTTGCATCCAAGCCGATGATGAATGCCAAGTTTGAATCCTTTCCAAGAAATCAGAACTAGTGAGTTCTCTGTAAAAAATAATAGCCAATCTTCCAGGTGATGCTGAATCTAACCCAATCACTATAATATCATTAGTGGAACTTAAATTGGCCGAATATCCCGCTATCAGTTTATTAAAGCTATTCGCAAATTCTTGAGCAGTGCTAGTTGATTCTTCTAAATCTATTTCAGCATCAGAGAATAAACCCAAAGTATCAGCGAATGGATCAGGAATGCTTAACCCAGAAACTGCCCATGCAACAAAAGACTGATCTCCATTCCGAAATCCTTGCTTTCCAATGAGCCACCTTAACGCATTGTGTGCTTTTTGTGTTGCTTCGTAGCTAATAGTTACGGCTTCTTTAGAACTTGTAACTCTACCACGAAAAGTATATCCAGTTAGGTCATTTGAAGAAATAATTTTAGCTTTGTCGCCATCATTTCTTATTTTTGCAGGATGGTTGTATGCTATATAATTAGGTTTCCCTGTAATATAGCATAAATCTACTTCATCGAGAGTTTGGTAGTAGTGTTTTATCCAGGATTCTCGAACTGATTTACTTTTCCATAGCTTTGACTCAGCATTATCAGGCATTTCAACAGCCCATCTTACGAAAGCATCTAATTGCCACGGTTTTCTTTCACCTTTGGGAGTATAGCCTCCTGGTAATAGCTTAAAAATATCGGGCGCTTTACCCTCTGTCCATTGGTTTAGTAATTTTTTATTCTCTGTATCTAAGTGCAAAATTTTAGCTTTTATTAAGTCAGTAATTACTGTTTTTTTCATAACATAGTTGAAAACAGCATTTACCTGTGGATGAGCATAGTTTGACTCACACCATTTTTTTAATAAATAGCTGTAAGATACAACTTGGCTCAGTGTTTTTGGAAAAAAATCTATTATTAGGCTTTTATTATTCCTAATAGTTTCCGGGTTTTCTGAAATTTCTGCAATATCCGTAGTTCCTTTATTGTTAGACAATAATTCATCTAAGTTACTAATTTTTATAAGAGAATTTATTACATCAAAAGGCTTTTTCTTTTTTTGAAATAATTCTTTGATGAGAAGTAAATTACTCTTTTCATATTCTTGAATAAAAGTCTCTTCATCAATTTTTAATTTATCTCTTTTAAATTCTTTTCCACTAAAATAAAAACAAGGTTCCTTATCTCCTCCAAAATAAGAATACTCTTCTGCAACATATTGAAGTTTATCACATAGAGGATGAGGACTTGTACCGCTCGTCCTACCCGCCGAATCTTCAGTTGCAGGGATAATTGTTCTTTCTTCTTCATGTATTGTATTTGCACGCAAAAATATTCCATCTATACTTAGAAATATTTCAATATGTGCTTTTTGCGTTGTATGGCAAATAGGAAGTAAAGGCTTTTCATCATTTGAATCTCCAATTGAGCTTTGACAAGAATCATAAGTTTCATATAGTTTTTGAATCCAACTCATAGTAATAATCCTTCCTCTTCTAAACCAATTGATTTTGGCGGATTTGCTGACATATTTTTTACTTTCTTTCGAATAGTGCAACTTTCAGGTTTAGGAAATTCTAATACTCCATTAAACATTTTAGGCCACCAGAAACGAGCATGAAGTTCATCTATACCAATCTCATCAGGATAATCAAATCCATGGAACATAAGTCCAAATGCTATTTCTTCACTATTGTCAAAGAAACCATTTCCTTCTTCAAATCTGCAAGGTTCAACGTATGCCTGACATTCTCTGGTTCCCAGGAAAATATCTCTTCTCCCGCCTCTGGCAATCATTCGATTTGCTACCTCGTAGTGTTTTCCATTAATTCTATCCTTTGCCATATCTTCACGTTTTAAGTTCCATTCGAAATGTGCTTCTACTTGGTATTCAACATCTGAAAGGTAAGAATAAATTGACAAAGCATTTCCTCCATCGTAATTGAGAGGTTTCATTCCTTTTGATTGAGTCTTAATCCTATTCATTACTCTCACCCGATCTATATACCAAATAAAGGTTGGCTTCCAATATACTGAACTTAAAATCCCTTTTAACGCCTCGTAAGTCGGAATATGATAACTGCACTTTTCTCCCCCAACCCGAGTAAGAGGATCAGTAAACAGTGCAAATTTACCGAATACTTTAAAGTTTACTTTATTTTCCATTCTGCATTTTCTCCATTAAACTATTGTTGTTGTTGGTAAATTTACTCTTTCAATACTCAGCCCGAACTCATTGCTATAATATTCTTCTCTCAAGCAGTAAATTCCTGTTCCTTCTTGAACTTCGTAAATTGCACTTTCTTTCTTTAATTTGTCGAAATCAGTAGAGAACACATTAACTGAGTATCTTTGCGCTTCTCTTAATAATTCATATTGTTTTTCAATATTCTCTGTTGAACAGATTTCAATGATGAGTTGCTTGCCTCTTTCTCCATAAGGAACAATAATGCCTTGAGTAGGCGAATCTATTGCTTTAAAGATTTTAGCAGCCGTCATAAAAGACTGCCTAAAATAAATCTTAGGAGCGGCATGATTTATACGATTATGTTCATCAACAGATTTTAAGTTTTCTGATAATAGACTTAACAGTGAATCATTTCTTTTGGCTTCTGTTTTTGAATTTACAGGATAAACCATTTCTTTTTCTCTATCAAAGTAATAATATTTAAAATATCTTTCCATCGCTTTTGGACTTAAAATGTCATTATTAAAAGATATAGGATTATTTTTGTATTCATCCAATACTCTTTCTGAAATCTCCTTTCCGATTTTAATGTCCTTTAGTTTATCGACATTTTCATCTTTAGGATTGACAATATAGACAAATCCTTTTTCTCTTATCCCATTTCTATTGCAGCGTCCCGCCGCTTGTGCGATGGAGTCAAGTCCTGCAGTAAATCTAATCACTGACCCGAAATCAACATCCACGCCTGCTTCTATCAACTGGGTACTGATACATATAATTGATTTTGGATGATTTAGATCCAAGCTAACTCGAATATTTCCTAGAACTCTCAACCTATGTGTCGGGCACATATTCGTGCTTAAATGATAGACTTCACATTGTTCTGAACTTGCGATGAGATCATAAAGTATTTTTGCGCTTTTTTTCGTGTTTACGATTAAAAGAACACTTCCGGCTTTCTTATCCAATTTCTCTGAAAGCTGCCTATTCAATTCTGTTTTTGCAAGATCTGAAATTTCTTCATAAGACCAACCATCGATCTTTCTGTTATCCAATACTTCCACTCTTTTTAAATCTTTAAACAGAATATCTTTGTTTTGTATGATCTCGCTGTCAGGAAATAGTTTTAGTGCCCCATACAAAACTGACACTTTATGAAGAATT
This sequence comes from Spirochaetota bacterium, assembly GCA_052033835.1. Classification (GTDB taxonomy): domain Bacteria; phylum Spirochaetota; class Leptospiria; order Leptospirales; family Leptospiraceae; genus DAORDI01. The sequence continues at coordinate 13,892 of JBPOJG010000130.1, read as the reverse complement.
GGTTGGGTTGCTGTGCTGAATACAACGGTTGCACCACAGTTCTTGACTAAGAAATTTATTGCATTGTTAAACATATGAATACATCTAACCGGCAAAGTCTGAATTTCGTCAAAGATTATAACGGAATTAACTAATTGATGCATTCTTCTTGCTCCTCGTGTTCCAGAATCAAAGAGTGTTTCTAAAAACTGTACATTAGTTGTAAATATAATAGGAGCATCCCAGTTTTCAGATAAAACCTTCTGCTTCCAAGTCGCCTCTTCTTGAGTTAAATTCGAATGATGTTCAAGAATTATATCCGTTGTATAAGAGCCGTCAATCTTTTTTGTTTCCATAAACTTTCTTAGTTCATCTGCATTCTGGTCTATAATGGAAGTAAAGGGAATAATATAAAAGATTTTATCCATTTTATATTTATTTGCATGGTATAAAGCAAAACGTAAGCTGGCCAATGTTTTGCCACCTCCGGTTGGAACAGATAAAAAATAGATTCCTTTTTCTTTCTCTGCAGATGCTTTGCAAGTATCGGATATTTCGTTTCGAATTTGATCTACTTGGTTTCTTATTTCAAATTCTTTAAGCCGTGTTTCCAGTTTTTCAATCAATTCGTTCCAATTTTTATAAATTCCTTTGTTTCTCAATTTTGCAGAATGAGGTTTTTCAAAATCAGCAGTATCTAAACGATCAGCATCAATCAGACAACTGAAAAGCAATCGAATAGAAAGTCCTTGTTTAAAAAGGGTTGTTATTTTGGACTTTTCATCTTTATCATGAATGCTCATTAGTAGAAATTTAAAATCGTTTATAATTTTTTCAGAGGATAATAAATCCCTTATCTTATTCAAAACAACTGGATCTAACTTTGCCAAAGACTCTTCTAAATGGGTTTTTATATCTTTTTTTAAAGTTCTTCTAAGAAAATTATTTTCTCCATCCGGAGATATGCAATCAATTAAGCCAGAATGATGAGACGCAATGCAGAGAAATAGAATTTGTCCTATCAACATTCCATCTGGACCTTTTTTAGATAATTCTCGAAATAAAAACTGCGCTCCAGCTGTAGAATGATCAATTTTCCCTTTCATGCCTCTTGAATCGATATAGTCGTCTTCATCCTGATTGATTAACCCCTCTGCTGATTTTATATAATTCTGAAATTCTTCAGAGTATTTTCCAAGGTCATGCAATAGGCCAATGAGCTCGCCCTGTTCGGCAAGACCAATTTTTTCTGCAAAGCCCTTTGCTTTTTCTCCGACTCCCAGCAGGTGCTGAAGCAAGGACTGGATTACCCTATCGTCTTTTCTGATATGTGCTATGAAGTCCATAGGCTGCCCCACATTGCAGAATTTCCTGCAATCTCAAAACTTACTTCATACTCTTTCATTCTGAAACTCCTTTGAGCTTTATACAATTATGCCGTCTCAAATTTCCGAGGCAATATTTATTATAAAAAAAGTGTACCATATGTCAATAATAAAATATATAAATATGATTTCGGAATTTACTTTTTTCCTCAGCCAATCCCTCAATCACATATCCCAACATCATGATTTCTTCCTGATTTTCTTTCCGGATGCTTTTTTCTTTATAAGTGTTATATTTTCATTATCCAGTCTTTTTTTCACTTTTCTCAGATCTTCAGCAGCAGGAAGATTTTCGGGTTTGACTCCTCTTTCCAGCAGAATTTTCCTGACTGCTTTATTATTATCCAAATGTTCTTTGGAAATATTTTCACTGCTTCTCAGTTCCTTCTCCAGAACATTATGACTTGTCAGTTCAGCGGCAAAGTCTTTTGCCTTGATGGTAAGAGTAGGCAGGAAATCAGCCAATGCCCGACTGTCCGGAACAGAAAGTTTTTGCTTCATTTCAAATGTGCTGTATCCTCCGAACAGAGCCTGATCTCCTTTGGAACGTATAATGGCAAAACCTTTATCATCTATCCCTCTCTCATACAAAATTCCAGAAAGTTTTTTCTCCGACTTGGAAAGTTTTTCTCTGGCATTGACTCTTTCCACATCCAGAAGTCTTTTTTCTATAATCTCCTGCTTTCTTGTCTGTACCGCAAAATATGTCTGAGCAAATGCAATTTCAGTCTTGGCAGGATCTCCATTCTGTGCGATCAGGTAACAGGCATACCTCGTCAGAGCAATATCCTCAATTTCTCTCTACGATCCGCTTCCAAGTCCGACCATTTTCCTGATATCGGCAAAATGGTTGATAATTTCATGACTAGAGTTTCTGCAGGACTCTTTGGATTTCTCAATCACCTTCAGAAAGTTTTCCCATTTACTGTATCCGAGAATTTCCTGAAGTTCTCTTGCACTCCAGCATTCAACATCATTATGAAGATAACAGGCCTGTTCAAACTTTTCAAACAGTTCCGCAATCACTTCCTTTTTCATATGTCCTCCTATTATATCATCCCCAGATTCAGACCTCTGTATCTGTCAGGGATGCCTGAAATCCCCCGAATGCTGATATCCTCCAGTTTATGAACTTCCGGCAGAAGTTTTGAAATTGCTGAATACAGAAGGTATCCGTGATCTGACGGAATCTTCTTTCCGATTACCGGAAACTTTAAATCGACGCTTGTCATCCTTTCCTCTCCAAATTTACCCAAAACTCACTCATTTTCCCTCCAGCTCGTTCGCCGCCGAGTTCCTCTAAAAACTCTCTCCATATTTTCCATTCTACTTGACAGCCGGACAAAATGCCCGTCCGCCGAGAACCATTCCTGAAAAAATTTCAAACTGACCTGAAATTTCTGCAGTATTCCTAGGAAAGCCCCTAAAACCCTCAAAATTCGCAAAATTCTGCACACAGAGACGTTTTGAATGCTTTCTGAGTTGGCCTGTTTCACACGCCGCCTTTCGAGTCTTCGTTGAAAAATCAGAACCAATCTTATTTTACAAATGAATCGGACAAAATGGAGCAAAATATGATTTATTTTAGGGCAGACATTCCATAATCTGATTTTTTTGTTCATTTTGTATTCATTACAGAAGTTACTTTGACTTAATCTCAAGCAGCTAAACAAATCATTCTAAACTCATCTTCCTGCTTTTTGGGTGAATTTCAGCTTTTACTCTGTCCCCGGCTTTTTTATTTTAGCCGAAGTTGTCTGAGCAGTTTTCGGTGACTAGGCAGAGCAGCAGGAGAGCAGAATCCAAAATGAAAACAGAAAAGTCCGGATACAGTGAAGGCTATCAGCTGAAAATCACTCTCAATCATATAAAACCTGATATATGGAGAAGATTTACTGTCAGTGCAGATATAAAACTTCCTGATCTGAGCAGAGTGATCCAGACAGTGATGGGCTGGAAGAATATCTATAGGCATCAGTTTATGCTTGGCCGAACGGTCTATTCCACTCACTCTGAAGAATTCGCAAAGTACATTACAGATTACACAGAGATAAAGCTGAATCAGATTTTAAAAAAGAACCTGGAATTGAAATATATTTATGATTTTCGGGACGAATGGGAACACACTATAGTTCTGGAAAAGGTTTTCAGGGACTACATGGATAAACACCCAGTCTGTCTGGAGGGGGAAAGATGCTGTCCTCCTGAAGACTTCGGAGGTTACTTCGGATATCAAAGGATATTGGAGACTCTCTCTGATCCGAAAGAAAAGCAGTATCAGAATCTGCCGGAATGGATCGGAGGGACATTTGATCCGGAGGATTTTGACAAAACTGAGGTCTGTAAAAAACTGAAAAAAAAGAATTTCGGCTGCATTGAATTTGAAACCTGATTTAATGAGTTCAGGAAATGGCGGGTTGGCAGAAGCAAATGTTGTCTGAATGTCTGATTCTGTTTCCCGGACTCAGATAGGGGTTGTGTAAAAGCATAAACAATTCAGCTTTTGCACAGCCTCGAACGCTCCAAAGCAGTCAAAATGATCGAACGAGGGTTGGGATGGTCTGTTTTTCAATCCATTGCTGTTTTTTACTTAAAATCATTTTTTCATTTTCATCAGTCCGGCCTGAAAAATTCTAAGAAAGTCGGATAATCTGCTCCCAGAAGTTCCGCAGGAGAATTTGAGTGATGGCTAAAATCATACAGTTGAAACCTCAGACTGGATACCAGCTGAAAATCACATTGAACAGAACCAAACCGGCCGTTTGGAGAAGATTTACTGTAAGTGCAGATATAAAACTGCCGGATCTGAGCCGGGTGATTCAGGCAGTAATGGGATGGACGAACACACATCTGCATCAGTTTGTGAAAGATAATACAATCTATGCTCAGCAGGATGAAGAGAACTCAGAATTTGTAACGGATTACCGTAAGCTGCGTCTGAATCAGATTCTGACAAGGGTCAAGGAATCAATAAGATACGAATACGATTTCGGTGACGGATGGGAACATAAAATTGTTCTGGAAAAGATCCTTCAAGACTACAAGGATAAATATCCAGTCTGCCTGGCAGGCAAAAGAGACTGTCCTCCTGAAGACTGCGGCGGACCCTTTGGATATCAGAGACTTTTGGATGTCATCACTGATCCTGAAAATCCGGAATATGAGGGCATACTTGACTGGCTGGGTGACAGCTGGGATCCGGAATTTTTTGATGAATCAGAGGTCAGCGAAAAACTCAAAAAAAAGAATTTCGGCTGCATTGATCTGTATTGAGCCCAAAAGGAGTCTAACAAATATGCCCTTGATTAGAATATATTTTATTTTAGCAGTTATTTTTCTGATTTCAAATTGCGGATCTTCTGATTTAAAAGATTCTCGGATTCCTCCGCCTGTAAAAGAGGAAGCAGTTCCGGCAAAGGTGGTCAGACCGGAGGGACCCCCGACTCCAAGCACAAAGACAGAAGAAATAAAGAAATCGGAGAAGGAAAAGGAAACGGGAAGGAAAGATAAAAAAGTAAAAGGAGAGGCTGAAGAATCCAATGCTTTGGATGATAATGAGGACAGACTCAAGCCTGAAAATTCTTCTTCCGGTCTGAAAGCAGGGTATGCTGACGATAATAAACAGTTCAATTATTTTGCAGGCTTTCTCGAAAAGTTCAAATCTGTCTCTCATATTGATCTGAATATTTCTGAAAGGATTTTCATTAAAGTTAAGGAGAAAAACGGCAAACCTGCATCCGGTGCCAGAGTGAAAATTCTTTCCGGCGGAACTGAGATTGAATCAGGGACGACTTTTGCTGACGGAACATTTCTATTTTTTCCTTCAGAACATTCTGCAAAACTGAAAGACTACAAGGCTTTGATTTCCAAAAACGGAGCAGAAAAGGAAATCATCTTCAAAAGAGACGGACAGAGAACTGTTGAAGCAGTTCTCGACGTCAGTCCAAATCAGACTTCGTACCCAATGGATATTGCTTTTATCATGGATACGACCGGCAGTATGGGCGAGGAGATTGCCAGACTGAAATCCACGATTGAACTCATCAATCTGAATCTTTCCGGAATGAAAGGAGCGAAGCTCCGATTCGGAATGGTTCTTTACAGAGACAAGGGTGAGGAGTATGTCACTAAGGTCATACCGTTCACTTCGGATCTGGACGAATTCAGGAAGCACCTGGACAAAGTTTCCGCAGACGGGGGAGGGGACTATCCTGAAGATCTTCAGTCTGCACTTGATGAGGCAGTCAACCGACTCAGCTGGAACAAGGATGCACTGAAGCTCAGTTTCATCATTACAGATGCCCCTCCTCATATAGATTACGGACAGAATTTTCATTATATAGAAGCTGCAAAAAAAGCAAAAAGAATGGGGATGAAAATATTTTCTGTGGGCACGGGAGGTCTCGATGTGCAGGGAGAATATATTCTCAGACAGATTGCTCAGTACACGTATGCAAAATATATCTTTCTGACTTACGGAGAAAAAGGTGAGTCGGAAGGCGGTGCTCCCGGAAGCGTAAGTCATCATACAGGAGCAAACTTTTCCACAGACAAACTCGAAAGCATAGTGATCCGTTTTGCCAAGGAAGAATACTTTCATGCAAACGGAAAACCTCTTGAGGACGGAGAGAGTTATTTTTCAGCAAACAGAATCAAGGAAGAAAAAAGAGAGGATACACTTCTGAAGCTTTTTGATAAAGGAGTCAGTCAGCTTTCCGATTTTTCTTCCTTGAAGCTCGAACAGTCTTCCACTCTCGGAATACTTCCTGCACAGACAGATGATAAATCTCTTTCGAAAAATGCAGAGTATTTTTCAGAACAGCTTCTGATTTCAGTGAAAAAAAATTCACAGTTTAAAATAGTAGAAAGAAAGGATCTTCAAAAAGTTCTGAAGGAATGGAAGCTGGCACAGGATTTGGGAAATGCGGAGGAAGCGGCTGCACGTTACGGAAAGATGCTCGGTGCAAAACTTCTGCTGATTTCGAGAGTATATAAAAAAGCGAATAATTATGAAATGTATATGAAGCTTCTGAATTCGGAAACAGGTGAAGTGCTTTCAGTCACGAAACTTCTGATTGCAAAGGAGCTTGGACTGTGATTAGAGATATTCCCTGCGATACCTGTGCATCTACATCATTCAAATTTGTTCTAAAGAAAAAAAGCAGCAAGGATGAGGAATTTACAGTTGTGCGGTGCAGAAACTGCGGACTTGTTCAGGTCAATCCTCAGCCTGATTTTGAAGATGTTGCAAAATACTATTCCAATGATTATTTTACACAGAGAACGGACAGAGGATATGATAATTATTATTCGGATAAGGTCAGATCTGAAATAGAAAGAGTGTTTCAGCTGAATCTGCGCGATCTTAAGTTTAATGAGTGGGAAGAGAAGCTTTCAGGAAAAGGGCGGACGATCGACATAGGATGCGCTGCAGGATATTTCGTGAAATTTATGGAAGGAAAGGGATGGGATTCACAGGGAATTGAAATTGCAGAGGGTCCGGTGAAATTCGGAAGGGAAGTTCTTGGACTGAAAATTCATCAGGAGGATTTTCTAAAATGGGATATCAATTCGGAAAACAAGTTTGATCTTGTGACCTTATGGGCATCTATTGAACATCTTCATCAGCCGAGGAAGACGATGGAAAAAATTTATAAACATCTGAGACCGGGAGGAAGGATGATTCTCTCCACTTGCAGATACGGAACACTCGCAAGGCTGAAAGGATCAGACTGGAGATTTCTGAATGTGCCGGAACATCTGTATTATTACAGTCTTTCCGGTATCCGAACACTGTTAGAGAATGCCGGTTTCAGATATATTTCTCATATTACCTACGGGAGCGGGATGACCGCGAAAAAGAATTCCGGTTCAATGTACAATATAATGAAAAAAGTATTTGACAGAGCAGTCAAAATTTTTGACGAAGGAGATATGATGGCTCTGCAATTTGAAAAACCGCCGGAGGCTCTCTGATGCCGAGAATATTTTTCCTTCTTTTGGTTTCCATGTTTTCCGTTTATGGGGAATGTGTTTCAGGAGACTGCGAAAATGCAAAGGGTGTTTATGTTTTTGAGAACGGGACTAAGTATGAAGGAGAATTCCGTAATTCTGCTCCAATGGGACTGGGGGTAATGTTTTTCAGAAAAAACAAGATTTATCTTGGTCAGTTTGAGAACGGTTTTCCGGAAGGCAAGGGTTCGATGTTTCAGTCAGGCGGAAAAAAATCCTACTATGGAGAGTTTCATAAGGGCCGAAAAGAAGGTCTAGGTGTTATGGACTACGGAAACAATATGTACTATGAAGGTTACTGGCTGAACGGAAAAAGAGACGGGAAGGGAACTCTGGTTTCAAAGGACAGATCTTATCTGTATACAGGAGACTGGGTCAAAGGAAAACAGACTGGAAACGGAAAACTCAATTTCAACAAAGACGGAGTGGATGCTGTCTATCAGGGCGGTTTTCAAAAGGGAGTTTTTAACGGGTACGGAACTCTTGCTTTCAAGGACGGAAATAAATATACAGGGGAGTTTCAGGAAGGGCGTTTTCACGGAAAAGGAACTCTGACAAATGCTAAGGGCGCATATTTTGTGGGTGAATTCAGACAGGGGCTTCGTCATGGAGAAGGGAGTATATATGATTCCAAGGGACGTCTTCTGGACACAGGCCGCTGGGAAAATGATAAAAAATTAAAAAATATCTCATCTGGAACCGAGGTTCCTCCTCAGAAGTAAGTCTTATTCATCTTCTTCAGAGGTGAATACTTCAATTTTTTTAGGCGAATCTGTAATTTCCCGCATTACGGAAGGAGAGATATAGATGGAGGAAATCATCAGTTTCGGATCAATTCCCGTTTTTTTGAAATAGTCTTCTGCCGATCGGTTCAAATTTCGTACATCCTTTTTCACTGCCGCTGAAGTGATTTCAAGCAATATATGTTCTCCATTTTTAATTACAATGTCAATTTCTCTCTCGCCGTACATCCCTTTGGATACGGTATACCCTGCACGGGAAAGCAGAGAGTGAATGGTTCTGCGAAATGTGTTTTCATTCATTATGCCCCACCTGCTTCCCAGGGCAGAAATCTGTTCATTTACTTTCTGAAATCCTTCTTTCATATGCATTGCCAGATCATCTATTCTTTTAGTAAGAATGTCTATGCTGCTTTCAGTGCGTTTCTGTGCCTGAGCCAGATCATCAGTTCTGCCAGTCAGATTCTGCACACACAGTTCAGTGCGTCTCTGAGCTTCAGCGAGTTCTTCCACTCTGAGTTCAGTACGCTGCTGGGCATCAGCCAGATCATCCACTCTTTCTGTAAGGTTCAGCAAACTGTGTTCGGTGCGTTTTTCTGCTTCCGTCAAATCTCTGACTATCGCTTTCAGTTCCTGAAAATCAGACGGATTTGCTGTTTCGTAAATAACGTTTGCAAGAACACTTGACTGTTCCTGAGTGAAAACGGAACTCAATTTTTTCTCCAGTTCAATTGCTGTAGTCATAAATAAATTTTCGCCGGAACAGAATCAGAAGTCAACTGAAAAAATTTTAGTCAGGTGTGCAGTAAAATGGAATTAATTCTCAAAGGTGCATATTTACATTTTTTTTCGACTGCAGTCTGTCGGGCACGTGATGACTCTCAGTAAACTTCTGACAGGGGGCTTCCGTAAGTGCTGCAGAATATGAAACGCGCATCAATAAAGAAAAAGTTTGCCGCCTTTTTTCAGGCGGATTCCATTCTGTTCAAAATTTCTTTTTTTTCCAAAAAGCTCAATGTCTTCAGGCATTTTTGCATAAAGGGATATGAACTCAGTGACTGAAAACTGAGCGAGTGATCTGTTCTTCGGATCATCGGAGAAAATTTTTCCCCAGGCATCCTTCAATCTGCTCATTTTGAAATGAATCGGATCAAACCCGTACCATTCTTTTTCCAAGGGAACAAAACGAAGATTCATATTGGTACATATATTTTTTAATGATTCTGAAATATATTTCATGCAATCCATCGCCTGAGCGAGAGTCAGTCCGGCGTTCGGGAAAAATATATTTTTGAAGAGTCTGAATTTCATTTCATTCAGTGAATCCAGATTATGAACAGGCAGTCCAGTAACTGTAATGTCGGCAGTGAGTTTTTTCAGTCTTTCAATTGCGCTGACAGCTCCTTCCAGAATTTCGTCTTGAGAATAACCGTACATAATATCATTTCCGATATCTGTGATAATGGCTTTCATATATCCATTCTTATCAGAAAGTTTTTTCCAGAGTCCTGAGTCCAGTATTCCAGGCAGAGTTCTGAAAAAGAAACTGCTTCTACCCAGATAAGATCTTCCGTGCCCGGATACAGAATAAATTTCCGTATTCCTTCCGAATCTGTTCCGCGAAAGGGCTGCAACGGCAGGTATTCCTCTCACCAGATTGCTTGCTCCAATGCAGACTACAGATGTATTTTCAGGAAGAATAGGTTCTGGATTTTGCATGAAATGCACTCCTTCTCAGTTTCCATTCGACTGCCTTGAAGCCTGATTCGATGAGCCAGGTAAATAGAGGATATTCAATAATGGGTCTGATTTCCAAAATATCCTCTTTTTCAAAGGCATATGTTTCTGTTTCTCCTTCCAGAACTGCATGAAAAAAACTGTTCTTTTCTTTTGAAGGAAGAAACACTTTTGTTTTCACAGATTCCATTCCGACCGAAATAGGAACTCCTCCTTTTTTGGAAGCAGAAAAAACTGTCTCATCAAATGAGGAAAATCTCATGATAAAATTTTCCGGATCTGACCTTAAGTTCCCTGAATAATAAGGAGTTTTAAAGAAAAACCGTTCTGAGAAAGCAAGAAACTTATTTGAATTGAATGCAGTCGGGAGAAAAAATCCTGTTTCCTGCGACTGATTGACTGCAGTCACAGATATTACAAGTTCCTGAAATCTGATTTTTTTCCATTCGAGCGAAGTTGCACTGATTGTGACTTCAGCGTAACCGTTTTCTGAATAAGGGGAAAGACGGTATTCCGAAAGTTTTTTCTGAAAAAAGGAAAGATCAGCTTTCCCTCTTAGAATAAGTTCCTTGACCCCTTTTATTTCAGCTGAATAGGAAATATTTTTCATTATTTTCTCCTAGAATTTATATTCAGCACTGATAAATGCTTCCTTTGCAAATTTTCCATGATTGAAATCATTGATTGCATAGTATGCCCTAGATGCTCTGAATATCCCGGAACGAAAAATAAGCTGAAGTTCGCTGAATACACTCCATTTCAGATTCAGATTTACCTCGTCTCCCAGATAAGTGCCTGATTTGTTTCCGTAAAGTGAATTGTAATCCCTGTTCACGGAGAGGCGGGGCGCCTTGGAAGCATAAAGCTGATAATAACCCGCAGTCAGCTGGAGAGGACCATATATTATGATGTTTGTAAATGCTCCGTATTCAGCAAGGCCGCTCATATTTCTGGCATTGAACAGTGCATATCCTCCGATAAAATCTATCGCGAGGTTGGATATAGCATATCCCGGAGCGAGCGTTCTGTATCCGCTCCCCTTGAATGAGCCGTGAACTCCGTCAGAATCATAACCCGGTCTGCCCGAGGTTCCGATTCCCATAATATTGAAATTTACATTTGAATTCAGAAAATAAGAGGCCTGAAAATCCCAGAGGTACCCTGATATATTCTTTCTGGTCAGAAGAAAAGCTGCATTCTGATTGTCGGCAGTATTCAATGAATTTCCTGTCCAGACCATTCCATGATTGTATATCCCATGAACTATAATATTAAATTTTTTATATGTAAATTCATTAAAAAGCCCATGCCAGTAAAGATTGCCTGTTTCGGAGTTTACGTCGGAAGGATCTGAATCATAAGAATAGTAGGAATACAGTTCATTTTTGACGGTGCTGATTTTGGAGGATTTGACCTTCCAGAAAAAAACGTTCGCACTCTGTTTGTTTCTGTCTGAAAATCCGTTTGAGTCCAGGTCTGAAAAAACTCTTTCGCGTGCCCTTACCCAGCCTGCTTCAATTCCAATTTTATCAGACTTAAAATCTTTGGTCATCTGAACGCCGGCTCCAGTAGAAAGAAATACGCGGCCCTGAATTGAGCTGAAGAGCTGTATCCCGACTCTCATGCTCAGCTCCTGTTCCGGAAGTTTGAAATTCATATAGAGCTGGTTTGTCTGAATATTTGTTCCTGCAGACTGCCCAGCTTCTCCGCCGCTTCCCGGACCGGTAATATACGGATCTCTGCTGTTCGTATTCGGATCGATTCCTCTTCCTCCAAAAGGTATGTCCCCGATGATGAGGCCAATCATCCCGTCCAGATATTTTGAAGTGGCAAACTCCAGGTTGAGCAGTGCCCTTGAATCAAAATAGTTGATTGCATCCTTATTCTTCGGAACAGGTTTTCTGAATCGGTCTTCTGCACTGTAAGATGCAGCAAGATTGTCCAGTTTTGTCTGATACAGATAGTTATAATGACTCGGTATGTCATACACCGGATAAGTCGGAGTCTGTCTCGAAGTCTGAATATCCCTTTCCAGATAAAACGAACGGAACCTCATTGTCCCTGAAATGTTGAATTTTGTTCTTTCGTCCACTTCCTGCGCACCGGTTTCCTGGAAAGCAGTGAAGATTGTGCTGAATAGGATAAATAAAAATATATTATATTTTATTTTGCAGCTGCTCAGCCTGATGGCAGCGACTCTAGGGATTTTTAAAAGTTTTTGAAATAATGATACTGTCGATGAACTGGTACTTTTCTTTTCCTCTTTGTGCTGGAGGATATTTTTTTCAATGAATGTCATAGGTTTAATGAATTCTTTATGACAGTGATTTTTATTTTTCGACAGTTTCATTCAATAAGGACTGTTATTATTTCCAGAACCTGGATTCTCCGATTTTCAGATCAGCAAGTCGGGAAAGACTGATTCCGTTTTTTTCGAAAAGTTCCTTAGTCAGTTTCAGGGGTTCATCGAGAGGTTCGTCAGTCAGCACAAATGTCTGATAATGCATAGGAAGCATATTTTCTGCTTTCAGGTCAAGAAATGCTCTGACTGATTCTTCCGGATTCATATGCACCGGTTTCATAAACCATCTGGGTTCATACGCACCGATTGGAAGAATGGCAAGATCAATTTTTGGAAATTTATTTCCGATCTCTGAAAATCCGCTGAAGTAAGCAGTGTCTCCTGCAAAGTAGACTTTTTTAGTCTTCCCTTCAATGATATAACTTCCCCAAAGAGTTTCTCCATGATCGAGAACTCCTCTTCCGCTGAAATGCTGAGTCGGTGTGAATGTAATTCTGATTCCTGCTGTTTCGTCCGACTGCCACCAGTCCAGTTCTACAGGATTTTTCAATCCTTCAGATTTCAAAAACTCCTTATTCTTCAGTCCTGCATAGATGACCGGAGAAAATTTTCTGTCAAGAACTTTCAAGGTAGGAAGATCCAAATGGTCATAATGATTGTGGCTGATGACTATTGCATCAATTTTAGGAAGCCGGTCAATGTCAATTCCGGGTACTGTGTATCTTTTGGGACCTGCAAATCCTACAGGTGAACATCTCTCTGACCATATAGGATCAGTCAGAATATTTTTTCCGTCAATCTGTACAAGCACAGTTGCATGACCGATCCAGGTTGCTGAAAACTGATTCTTATTTTTCTGAAGTTCATACCCGTCATTGGAATAGACTGTAAATGAATAGTCTTTCGGATTTCTGCTGGGGAGTTTTTTGAAAATATTCTCTGTCTGCCAGCGGATTACATGAAGCAGATTTCTGGCCTGTGCATCAGCTGAAAGATTTCTAAATCCTTTTTCCGTATGATGGGGCGGTTTTGAATTGTTCATAGAAGTTTCTCCTTTCAAAAAAAACAGTCCGGAAAGGAGGATTGCGGAAAAAAGCAGAGTCTTTTTCATAACTCCCTTTTATTAAATATCTATTATCTGAGCAAGAATATAACTGATATTATCCCTGCCTCCTTTCTCAATAGATTCCTTCAGGAGTTTTTCGGAAATTTCTTCCGGTTTCAAGGAAGGTTCAAAACACTGAATCAGTTCATCTGTGTTCAGACTTTCCCAAAGACCGTCAGTACACAGAAGAAACATGGAACCGATCTTGATATCGATTGACCGAATTGTTATCTTCGGTTCTTCATCACTCAGATCTCCTATGATTGCAGATGTGAGAATATTTTTGTTCGGATGATTTCTCATTCCCTCCTCATCTATCAGTCCTGAATCATAGAGACCCTGAACAAGAGAATGATCGTTTGTGAGTTTTTCCAGGAAATTTGAACCTGCTCTGTAAATTCTGCTGTCTCCGCAATTGAACAGAAGTGCCTTCTTTTTGTGAAAAGCAAGACCAGTCAGAGTTGTTCCCAGGCCGTATGCATTTTCTGAAATTGCCACACGGTTGAGTTTCTTTCTGGATTCCAGGATCACTTTTTTTACGCTTTTATGTGTCAGCATTTCCGGAAGACTGTTCTGCACTGTTTCGAGGACTGTGGCACTTGCCATCTCACCCTTTACATGTCCGCCCATTC
>JBPOJG010000231.1:0-4529 GCA_052033835.1 Spirochaetota bacterium | reverse complement strand
GAATTGTGACTATACTGCAGATGGATAATGCAGTTCTTTTAGGATTCACATCTGCATTTTATCAGAAATATCTGGGTTTTACAGGCGGGATTTCTCTCTGTCTTCTGTTTCTTTCCTTATGGACAGTCCTGCCTGTATATTTCAGTCTCAGGCTTTTCAGAAAAAGAGATCTCTGATTTTTTTTCACAGTCTTATTACTTATTGCTTTATTCGGCTGGATGAGGGCAGAAAATATGGGACAGTGTAAAAGCTTGCAATTGCCTCCAAAAAAGAAGTCCGAGAGACAATTATTTTCTTTTCGGTATCTCTCAGTCAGCGTAATTGCTTATTTTCAATCAGCCATTTTTTTGCTTCTTTATAATTTGGAAATGCCCTGACTGTAACATCGCCCATTGCCTGGATCAAAGAATCAATGGACATTTGAGACAGTACCCTTTTCTGCACAACAGCAACAAAGAATGCGTCTCAGCAGCGAAGAAAATACTATAATTATATTTGACTTTTGTGAAGATTCAAAATGACTGGTTTTGGGTATTTTTGTCGGAAATGATGAAGATATGCTGTCATTAAAGGGGAATTAGTGAAAAAAGGGAATTATTTTATGCTGACAATCAGATATCAGACAGTGAAAAATCATCTGTCTATAGTCAAAAATTTTCAATTCATTCGGCGGGTCAATTCCGCAATTTTTTTTCAGAAACTTGCAAGACTGCTTTTACTTCTCCTGCTGTCTCATTGTGCTTCCGTCAATGTATCTCTTCTTCGGGAGACAGATGCAGACAGATCGGCCGCAGAAAACAGCAAAGAGCTTTTAAAACTGAAACTGAGCAATGTAGGTATTCTGCTGAAAACAGGCACGAACAGTAAACTGAAAGAGGAATACGGTGCAGTTATGGAAAAGCTGACTGCGGAAATGATCACAAGCATCGGAAGAGTGACTGCAGTGACCGCTCAGAAGGACTGGGATGAACAGTTTCGACTGGCTGTGAAAGCTGTCAAAAACTCATTGTCTGAGATCAAGCTTGACCAGATGCTCGGAAATGATATCGTACTGAGCAAGATTGAAACCAAATGGAATTCATGGTATATGCTGAAGGCCCATCTTACAGATATTTCCTTTGAAAAGGAAAAAGTCGATCCGGGAGGAAGGGCCGAAATTCTGGGAGATTTTGCTCCTCCAAGTCCTCTTTCACTGCTGAACAGTCTTTCTCCAAATCCGAATCCAATGAGTGCTGAAATGCAGCTCCTGATTGATATGAATCAGCCTCACTGGAAGGTCACCACTGCCGCTTCCATTTCCTTTAAGATGACTTCTACTCAGCCGGGACAGGATGAAGAAGTGATATTGATACGGAATATCAAAAATTCATTCAGTAAAAGATATCTGAAGGAGCCGGGAAAGAAAGAAATTGCAGCAGCTTCAGTTGAAGGAATAAAATATAATTATGAAGATATTATTCCTGTGATGCAGGAGCTCTTTCCTCTGACCAGCCGCATTTCTGCACTGCGGGAGGAAAAAAAATATGCAAAAATCATCGGCGGTGAGGATCTTTATCTTCATCCTGGACGCAAATTTGACATTCTGGAAAAATCAATGATCGAAACACCTCTGGGAAGCAGGTACATCTATCATACAGTCGGGGAAATTGAACTTTTTCAGACAGATAAAACTGAGTCTTGGGGAAAAATTTCCGGAGACAGAGAAAAAATCAGAACAGGAATGGAAATTCGGATCAGGCCCGAGGAAAAAAGCATATTAAGAATTCTCGAGAGGTTTATCAAATCAAAAATAGGATCAGAGTCAGAGAACAGGAAAAAGGCATGAAGAAGATAAAATTTTATATTGTATTATTCATTATTTCAGGATGCGTCTCTGTCAATTTAATACAGGAGCCTCAGACTGAGCAGGATAAGGAAAAGGTGAAAGGACTGAGCTCCGATGATCTGAAAAATGAAGACAGGAAGGTATTCGTACTCGGCAGAGCATCCGGTAAATTTGAAGTCTACAGTGATGCAGTCAATACCAGTTCAGTCGAAATGGCTGAAAGCATCGGCGGGGTGAAGGTTCTGGAACTGAGAGATCTGGCTGTGAAAAATAAAGAACTGAAAATTGCCGACAGAGCCGGGTTCAAGACACTTGCACTGAATCAGCTTCTGGGAACGGATGATGGGATATTTAATACTGCAAAATCATTAGACGCAGATCTGATTCTTAAGACCGAGCTTGTCAATGTGCAGGTTTCTGAAAGATCCGCAGTAGAAAATTTAAACAGCAGCCGCGGAATCTTGAATCCAAGCCAATTATTGAACGTATATGCTGACCAGATGCGTATGGTTTCGGGAAACCTGTGGACTATAGACATCCAAGGGGAAGTTGCATTTAAAATTTTAGATGCCAGATCCAAGACCGTTCTGTTTGAGGGCAGAACAGAAGGCAAATACGCAAAAGGTTATATGGTCAAACCTCCTGCGAATGAAGCATCCCTGCTTCTTCCTATAATTATTGAACAGTGTTTTGAGGATATGCGTCCTGAAATTCAGAAGCTGGTTCCATTGAAGTCTTTCATTCTGGCATTAAAGGGTGAAAAAAAATATGCAATGATTTATGCAGGAAATCAGAACAGAATTACAAATGGAAGAATGTTTGATATCATGGATGGGGATAACAGAGCCGCAACTGTCAAGATTTTTCAGGTAAATCAGACAGACAGCTGGGGTAAAGTATCAGGAGATCTGTCGAAAGTAAAAATCGGCTCAAAAGTCGTACTTAAGCCGCAGGAACTTTCCATTTTCTACAGACTGTACCGATACATTGAATCTTCCATCTGACGGACACAAAGGATCATTACTGAACTTGTCAGCAAATCAGAAAAGGCTGTTATGGGGAGCCTGTCGAACCATGACACATAGCTATAATTCGCCGACAACTCTGCTCTTTTTTGTGCCCAGACTTTCGGCGGTTCCGCAAACATTGAAGCTGTCTGAAAATTCGAATACTGTAAATAAGAAATATCCAATTTTTCAATACATATCGAAGCAATTTTTGAAGCTTGGAAATTTTCTTAATCCATAATCTTTTTTATAAAATCTCCTCTTATAAATTGATTTGAATCAATGAAATTTTTTTTACGAAACCGGATACTGGAGTCTTGAACAGTCTTTTGTAAGAAGGAGAGACTGTCTATGGAGAGATAAAATGAAACGTATGTTAATTTCAATTCTGGGGATACTCTGCATACTGTCTTCAGTGCAGTGCAAAAAAGAAGAAGAAAAATCTGCAGGGGCCGGTATGGCTTCCGTGGAAGACGGAACGTCACAGAAAAATGTTGTCACAATTGCAAAAGGCTCCAAGGATCACACAACGCTTGTGACTGCAGTTGCAGCCGCTGATCTGGTGGATTCTCTGGCGAATCCGGGACCTTTTACTGTTTTTGCACCGACCAATGCCGCTTTTGACAAGCTGCCGAAAGGCACGGTGGAAAGTCTTCTGAAATCAGACAAAAAAAATGATCTGGTGGATATTCTGGAATACCATGTGGCTGTAGGAGTCTATAAGACTGACGGTTTTACTGACGGTCAGGTGCTTGGGATGGCGAACGGAGGGAATATTACAATTTCTGTGAAGGAAGGGAAAGTCCTGATTAATGGAAATTCTGCAATTATTGCTTCAATTCCTGCCACAAACGGAATAATACATGTGGTGGATTCCGTCCTTCTCCCTCCTGCAAAGTAAAATTTTTATCATCCCTGCATTTCGCAGATTTGCAGGGTTTTCTTTTTGTCTGAAAAAAATACCATCACCTGCCCTAAACGCCGAAATTCATACCTACTGATAAAACTGAAATTAACCCGAATCTGTCCTTATCGGAAGTGAAAAATTTGTTTGGCATAGAATGCTTGTAAAAAAAATTGTTAGTATGCTCCCACTTGCAAAATCAAGTTCTATTATTTCTTCAATACCGCCGGAAACAATACCGGTTGTGATATTGATAGTGTCCATCGTTGCATTTACTATTATCATTGAAAGAACTGTCTATTTTACCAGATTCAAGCTGATTTCACCTGAAGATTTCAGAAGAGTAAAAGAGCTTTGCGTGCAGAATGACTGGGATGGAGCAAAGGATATTCTGAAAACTTCAAGCAGAGGAGCCGTGACTCTGGTACTTTCTCATTCTATTGAACAGAGAAGACGAGAAAATGCTTTCATTGAAGACGAGATCCGTTCTGAGAGTTACAGACAGATTCACAATATGGAAAGGTTTCTGACAGGACTTGGAACAATTGCAACGATTTCTCCTCTTTTGGGGGTTTTAGGAACCGTGCTTGGAATGATTCGTTCATTTGCGGAGGGAACAGGAACCAAAGGTGCGGAGGTCGGCATCAGCGAGGCACTGATTACTACTGCAATGGGGCTGGCTGTTGCCATACCGGCATATATCTTTTACAATTATCTGGTCAGACTCAAAGAGATAAAAATCAATGAGATGGAAAATCTTTCTTCTCAGCTTCTGCCGATTCTCGAAAAGAAA
>JBPOJG010000532.1:0-2646 GCA_052033835.1 Spirochaetota bacterium | reverse complement strand
AAAATAATTTTTTACACTCCTTAAAATAATAACTTAAATAATTTAAATGTGTACTTGAACCTTAAGACTAACACATATTCTGTGAGTTGTGACTCAGTACCGTAGTTCGGCTTCGCTCACTACAAGTAGTTTTTTTCAATGAAGAATTCAGAATGAAAGAGCTGCTATGTAGAGGGGATGGTAGCTTGGCAATTTTCCTAGCCCAGTTTTTTGGGCTGGGATCGAAAATTTTTTTAGAACGATATGGCGTCTACTGTCATTTCGAACACGCTTGGCAGGTGGATTTACGACTAAGCATGGGAGGAAAAGACGCTACCGCCAAGCGATGTTGGAGTTGATAGTTATTATCCGAAACCCACTTTACTTTTAGTATATCACAGCAAACTCTGTCTGATTCGCTGAATTTCTTCTATAGACGCTCCCGTGATATTAGAAATCACATCATCTGTCATACCGGCGAGAATACAATTATGAATGACCATTGTGATGCCTTCAGCTTTGCCTTCTACTCGACCTTTCGCTTCACCCCTTGCTTCACCCCTTGCTTCACCTCTTGCTTCACCCCTTGCTTCGCCTTCAATGCGGGCTGTTTCCATAACATCTTTTTCGGATGCTAGATTGATTAAGTATTTTTCGTATTGTTTTTTCTTTTCCGAAGTCATATTCATTACACGCAATTTCTCCCGTGCTTTGTCTATGTTCCTGGAGGTAAAGCTATCTTTGACTTCACTGTTTTTCAGCATAAAAATCCATTCGTCTATTGGACTATTGACAACACCTTCAAACTTTTCTGTGTGAATGAGATAGTATTCAGGAAATATATTTCTATCCTGCAATCGGATTTTGATTTCAAAATCTTCAACCGTCTGCACTTGCTCTTTTACGATTAACGGGTGTTTTGTGTGAACTCCTAGAATCTCAGATTTTCCATAATAGATATAGTCATCGCCTCGACCTAAGTTGAAGTAAAGGATACTTATCGAAATGACTTTTGCAATATTAGAATAACCCTGTCCTAAATCTATACTCTCTACGATAACTTTTGAAGTGCCATAGAGTAATCTTTCCAAGTAGTGAGTTTCTCGGTCGTGTTGAATTTCAATGATTAAGCGTCTTTTTTTGCTGTCTTCTGCCAGCAAGTCAACCCGGTTGAATTTATCCGATTCGTCTTCGGGATTGCTTTCGCTTTCGAGAATATTTAAGATGACAATGTCTTCCTCTAAAAGTGCAGATAAGAAGCCTTCCAATATATCAAAGTTAGCTTTATTCCGCAAGATATGCTTGAGTGCCCAATCAAAGCGAACTAGTTTATTTTCAGGTATCATAAGTCAATTTAACTTCTCATTCCATGCAAAGGTCAAGCGGAAAATAAAACAAGCTTAGTATCTCCACATCCCCTCCATTCGGAACTGACCATCCCGACGCCACTTCACTGTGCAGAGTCGGATGATTCTCTTTCAGGGCAATTGCATAATCACCTTAGAACGTCCTGCAGTTTTCCCGTCTAAGGAAATCAGGTCAAGACCTTCCTGTATATCTGAATTGAACAGTTCCATCGCAAGCTCAGTATATTTTACAGGGTCAAGCAGTGAGAAAACTCTGTTGAATGTATCATGAGACGGTATCCCGTTCTCCAGTTTCAGAAATTTCCTTAAACCAGTCTGTCTTCAAATTCCCGAATTCTTCTATAGCCTGGCAGCACCGGTGTCATTCCAGTCGTCTGCACCGCTTATTATCGAAACCATGGTTATGATTATTATATCTGCAAGCAGCCTCATTTTTAAATACGTTTGCCCTGTCTGTAGGAACTCCTACGAAAGTCGGCAAGCCCTTACGTTGTAGGAACTCCTACGAAGGTCGGCAAGCCCTTGCACGTTGTAGGAACTCCTACGAAAGTCAGGCAGGCCCTTGCACGTTGTAGGAACTCCTACGAAAGTCAGGCCTTGGAGGGTTCCATATCAAGAGACATAATCCCCTAAATGTCTCATTAGAAAAAAGGAGTTCCTACATTCCAATGAGACATAATGCGGTGAGGTCTGTTTTGAATGGAGAGACAGGCATTTTGGAGAGGGAAATATCCGAGGACATCCTTCAGAGTAGAAGGATTTTTCTCCTGGGGAGCAGGCTGACCCGTTATGACTGAGTCTGCCTGTAGAAAGAAGGAAATAGTGTAGCTCGAAAAGTGCTACAGGTTTCTCAGCCTGCAAAATCATTAGATTCATTAGATTGAGATTGTGTAAAAGCTCAGTTTGAAGCAGGCATAGATTAAGCAAAGAGAATTGGATCAACAAAATCCGTGCTCCGCGAACCCCGCGTCACATTCGGCAGGCTCAGTGCAAGCTCCGCGTGATGCTCTTTTTTTATGCTTTTACACAACCCCATACTTCCAAAACAAATTTTTCCTACAAATAACAGGCAGACCCCCCGCGACCATCCCAAAGGAAGAAGCAGCGAAAAAATTTGACACTTACAAGCAGGGTAAAAAATTATCATTTAGAGGTAACTTGTCTTGGATATAGTAGAACTGGAAAAAGGTTTTCCTGAAACAGAGGAAACAATCAAAAAACTGGCAGAAGAATGTGGGAACTCCATCGAAATCATCAGAGGGGGCGGCATCAGCGACACAGTCCATTTTATCGGCGATAC